>NZ_BAAHBM010000088.1:0-12368 GCF_054776675.1 Angustibacter aerolatus | reverse complement strand
CGGGCAGCGCGTCCGCGGTGCCCCCGGCCGTCGTCAGGTCGACGTCGGTGGGGGCCGGCGGCGGCAGCACGTCCGGCTCGCCCTCGGCCACCACCCCGACGAGCACCAGCCGGTTCGGCACGCCGCCGAGCGCCGTCCACACGGGTTCGAGCGCGGCGGTGACGGCCGGCCCGGCGAGCGGCGCGGTGTGCGGCAGCTCGGCGGGTCGGTGCACCACGAGGCCCGGGGGCAGCGCGGGTGCCCCGTCGCCGGTCGGCAGCGCCACCACGCCGTCGGTGCCCGCCCAGCGCTGCACCAGCGCGTCGAGCCCGTCCGCCACCGGACCGCGGCCGGCGAGCGCGTCGGCGAGCACGTCGTCGACCTCGCCGTCGGCGGCCAGCCCCTGCGCCAGCGTCGCGTGCGGCAGGCCCGGGTCACCGGGGCGCCAGCCGACCAGCTCGAGCGGGGCGCGGCTGCCGACGCGGTCGGGGGTCTGCGGTCCGAGCGCGAGCAGCAGCGAGGGCACGAGGTGGGCGGCGCCCGACAGCGACGCCGACCCCAGCAGGTCCGGCAGCGCCCCGACACCGGGCAGCCCGAGCACCCAGGGCGCACCGCTCGTCCCGGCGCCGACGGGCCCGGTGATGCCGAGCAGCCGACCGAGCGCGCCCACCAGCAGCGCCGGCAGCGCCGGCCGTCCGCCGTCCGCGGCGAGCAGCGTGCGGACCCACCGGCGCAGCTCGGCCTCGGGCTCGGCGAGCAGACCGGCCAGCGACAACCTGGTCAGGGGCGCCGGCAGCCGGGGTGCCCAGCCGACGAGGTCGACCACGGCCCGCAGCAGCACGGTGACGGCGTCCTCGGTCGCGGTGCCGGCGCCGCTCCTCGTGCGGTCGGCCAGCGCCGACGACACCAGACCCCCGACGAGGTCCTCCAGCGCCGGGCCGAGGGCGGCGAGGACGGCGGCGGGGTCGGGCACCTCGGGGACGCCGACCGGCAGCGCGAGCCCGGTCGCGCCGCCGGCCACCAGCCCGGCGGCGACCAGCGCCTCGAGCGAGCGCTCGCGGCCGGCGAGGAGCCGGCGCGGCGCGTCGAGCCAGGGGTCGACGCGGGCCCCGCCCTGCGGCGTCCAGCGCACCCGGGCACCGACACCGCGGGCCAGCACGCCGACGCCGTCGGCCAGCAGCCGCAGGTCCGTCCCCTCGACGCCCGCCAGGCGGAGCACGCCGACCAGGCCCGTGCCGAAGACGGCGCCGCCGGGGGCGCTCGGGTCGAGGCCGGCGCGCAGCAGCCCCACGCGCACGGTCGCGTCCAGCCGGGCCCCGGCCAGGGGCGCGTCGACGTGCGCGGGCACGTCGACCTGCAGGTGCGGGGCCTGCCAGGTGACGAGCAGGTCGACCCCGTCGGTGACGGCGACCCGGTACGGCGTGCCGGGGGTGCCGTCGCCCGTGACGACCCGGGTGCGGCCTGCGGCGTCGGCCGCGACGTCCTGCCACTGACCCAGCACCGACTGCACGATCAACGGGTCGGCCTGCACCAGCGCCAGCCACCGCTCGCGCAGCGCCGCGACCGGGTCCTGCAGCAGCCGGGCGACGTCGACCCGTGGCGCCGCGCCGGCCGGCGGGTCGGCGACGCCGAGCAGCACCCCCACGGCGGGCCCGGCCGGGCCGAGCGCCCTGAGCAGCTCGTCGAGCACCCCGTCGAGGGCGTCCGTGGCGACGGCGGCGAGCGCGTCGCCGTCGGTCAGGTCGAGCGTCGGGTAGGTCGTGCTCGCGACGACCGCGTCGTGGGCCCGCAGCACCAGCGTCGGACGGCGGTCGGCGTCGAGCTCGAAGCCGGCCTCGAACGACCCGACGGCCAGCTGCAGACCCTCGTGGCCGGGCGGGCCGCTCACCGGGCCGAGCAGCGGCGCGGCGGAGCCCGAGACCACCTGGGCCGTCATCGCCAGCCGCGGCAGCGCCACGGCGGCGCCGGTGCCGAGGTCGAGCCGCACCGGCTGCACGGTCAGCCCGAGGCTGGTGCCGGTGGGCCCGGCGACCGCGAACCGCAGGGTCGGGGTCACCGTCACCAGGCCACCCGCGGCGGGGGCCGTCGCGACGTCGACCTCCACCTCGACCGGGCCGACGGCGAACCGCACGCGCGAGTCCGCGCCGGCGCCGACGACGCTGCCCTCCAGGACCGCCGCGAGGTGCCCCAGCCAGGCGGTGCGCGCCGGCTCGGCCAGGCAGCGCGCGAGCCAGCCGACCAGCGCGGGCGCGCCGTGCTCCGCGAGGTCGGCGACCGGGAAGTCGGGGACGCCGTCGTCCTGCACGAGCCCGAGCAGCCCGGCCAGCCCGTGCGCCGGGTCGGTGGGCGCCAGCCCGTCGGCGGCCACCTGCCCGGCCACGAGCACCAGCTGCAGCACGGACCGGCCGAGCTCCTCCAGCGCCTGCGGCCCGTCGGTGAGCCGGCTGGCGTCGACCACGACGTCCGGCGGGGCGGCGGCGCCGGGCAGCAGCAGGCCGCGCAGGGTGAGCACCAGCGCCGGCGGACCCGACAGGTCGCTCGGGATCGTGCCGGCCAGCGCCACGGCGGCCAGCCGCACCCCGCCGGGGGCCTGGCCGGCGGGCAGCGCCACCGCGAGCACGGCGTCGACGACGGCGCCGGGCTGCCCGAGCAGCAGCACCGAGGCGACCGGCGCCGACCCGGCGGCCGCGAACAGCGGCACGACGACGTCCGCCCGCACGCCGACCCCGTCGGCCGTCGTGTGGTCGACGCGCACGCCGAGCCCGACGTGCGTCGCCCGGCCGCCCTCGACGTCCGCGAGCACCACGTCGACGTTCATGAAGTCGTGGTGCAGCAACGGGATCCGGGTGCGGCCCGCCGCGTCCGGACCACCGCCGGCCGGCCCGTCGCCGCCGAGCAGGTCCTCGACGACCTGCACGAGCGCGCCCCGCTGCTGCGGGTCGCTGAGCACCGTGCGCAGGTACCGGTCGGGGTGGGCGAACCAGCCGTCGTTCGGCGCGCCCCCGGCGTCGAGCAGCCCGAGCGCGGTCGCGAGGTCGGTGACGTCGCCGAGGTCGACGCTCACGTCGAGGCCCCGCCGACGGCGCCGACGGCACCGACGCCGCTCGACGTCGTCACCACCCGGTCCAGCGGGTGCCTGGCCTGCGGTCCGATCGACATCCCGTCCGCGCTCGCCGTCCAGGTGGTCGGGACGAGCGGCGAGCCGTCGGCGTCCGTCCCCACCTGCGCGGCGAGTCCCGCCGCGGCGTCGAGCACCGCGCGCCAGGCCAGCGCCACCAGCTGGTCGGACCACCGGCGCACCACGACGTCCGGGCCCTGCGGCGGAGTGGCGGCCGCCAGCAGGCCGGTCGGCCGGTCGCTGGTGCCGAGCAGCAGCTCGACCACCACCTGACCGATCGGCGAGCCCTGGTTCCCCCGGTCGGCCGCCAGCTCGTCGCAGGCGACCGGCACCGTGACCGTGACCAGGCCCTCGCCGGTCGTCACCTGCAGCCGGTCGAGCAGCACCAGCAGGCTGTCGGCGCCGTGCGTCCACACGACCTCGCCCGGCAGCCCGTCGCCGCCGTCCGGTGGGCGGCCGGCGGGCGCACCACCGAGGTCCCGCAGCACCGCCTGCTGCACGGCGACCTGCAGCAGCGACGTCCCGCGCCGGGGGTCGAGCGGCACCGTGCCCGCGGGGCTGCCGGGCGGCAACCCCGTCGTCGCGCTCGCCAGCACCTCCGGACAGTTCCTGCGCAGGAAGTCCAGGTGCGCCTTGCACTCCCGGCGCAGCACGCCGGTCGCCGCAGCGGTGGGTACGGCAGCGGTCGGGTTCGCCAGCGGGACCGGCTCTACCACGTGGACCCACCTCGTCTCGAGGTCCAGCCGAGTGAGGCTCACGACGCTACTGCCGGCGCTGAACCGGCCACAAGGAATCCGCGCACGACGACGACGTGCTCGATCGGCGCGCCCGATCTGCCCGCGCTGCAACGGGTTCGAGCCGGTTTCGCACGGGCCGCAGCACGTGCCCGCACCGGGCGCGGCGCCGGCGGCGACCGGTCGCTTCCTGGGCCGGAACCCTTGCGCGACCGACGGGCCGCAGGGCTAGCGTGCGCCCATGAGCCGTCGGGTGCGCCTGCGCGTCGAGGTGGTGCTGGCCGCCGTCAGCACGGTGCTGACGGTGCTGTCGCTGGCCTGGCCGACCTGGTTCGAGGACTGGCTCGGCGAGTCGCCGGACGGCGGCGACGGGTCTGCCGAGCGGCTGCTCGCGCTGGTCTGGCTGGCCGGGACGGTGCTGTTCACCCTGCTCGCCCGCCGCGACGCCAGGCTGCTGCGCGCCCGTCCCAGCCCCTGAGCCGCACCGACACCGCCCGCCGCGACCGCCTCGTCAGAGGTCGCGGGCGCGCAGCATGCGCTGCAGCCGGTCGGCCTCGCCGCGCACCGCGGTCGACACGATGGGCGACACGCCTGCCCCGACGGCGGCCGTCGACGCGCGGTCGGGGAAGTCGGCGCCGACCCCCACCCGCGGGAACAGCCCGAGCGCCAGCACCATCGACTGCAGCATGCCGAGCGAGCCCCACTCGGGCAGCAGGTCGAGGTAGCGCTGCGGGTAGTCGCGCACCAGCTCGTCCTGCCCCGGCGTCCAGAACGCCTGCGCCACGGCGGGGAGCGCGGGCTGCGGCACCTCGCGGCGCTCGGCCAGCGCCGCCCACGCCTCCGCCTTCGCCTCGGCGGTCGGCCGGGCCGCGCGCACCGCGGTGGCTCGCCAGACGGCGTCCGGGTCGGGGTCGTCCGCGAGCAGCGCGGCGATCGCCCGCTCGGCCTCGGCGACGCCCTCGTCGTCGGACGCACCGACGGCGGCGGCACGGGTCAGCAGCCGCCAGCGCAGGTCGGGCACGTCGCCCGCCAGCGAGGCGACCTCGGGCAGCTGGTCGGGGCCCGCCGTGCGCGCCGCCGCCCGCAGCAGGCTGGTGCGCACCGCCGGGTCGCGGGCGCCGTCGCCGCGCAGCAGATCGCGAACGGTGGTGGCCACCTCGCGCTGCAGCTCGTCGCGACCCGCGCCGGTCCACCACACCGAGCCCTCGACGGCCGTGCGCAGCAGCGCGTCCTGCACCGTGGGCTCGGGCTCGGCCGCGACCGCCCGCAGCGCGTACCGCACCACGTCGGCCGGCGGCGCGACGCCGTCCTCGACCTGCTGCCACAGCACCAGCCGCAGCACCGATCGCGAGACCGGGTCGGGCAGCGTGAAGCCGACCGCCGTCGCCGTCCGCAGCGAGCGCTCGTCGAGCCGCACCCGCACGAACCCCAGGTCGTGGTCGTTCACCAGCAGCAGGTCGGCCGGGCCGCCCGTCACCGGCACCCGGTGCTCGGCGCCCTCGACCACCGCCTCGACCCGCTCGCGCTGCCGCAGCGCGCCGTCCGCCAGGTCGTAGACGCCGACGTCGACGCGGTGCGTGCGCAGCGTCGGGTACTCGCTCGGCGCGCTCTGCCGGACGGTCAGGCCGTCGTCGCCGGGCTCGCTGGTCAGCACGTCGGTGCCCGAGGTGAGCAGCCAGTCCTCGGCCCACCCGGTGAGGTCGCGCCCGGCGGCCCGGCCGACGTGGTCGAGCAGGTCGTCGAGGGTGGCGTTCGACCACAGGTGCTCGGCGAAGTACGTGCGCAGGCCGCCGACGAAGGCCTCCTCGCCCACCAGCGCCGCCAGCTGCTTCAGCACGCTGGCGCCCTTGGCGTACGTGACCATGTCGAACGACGCCTTGGCCGCGTCGACGTCGGGCACCGGGCGCCGGATCGGGTGCGTCGTGGGCGCGGCGTCCGCGACGTACCCCTGCTCCTTGCGGTTCACGAAGTACGCCCAGCTCGACGTGAACCGGGTGGCGCCCGCGAGCGCCCAGTAGGCCGCCCAGTCGGCGAACGACTCGTTGAGCCACAGGTCGTCCCACCACCGCATGGTCACCATGTCGCCGAACCACATGTGGGCCATCTCGTGCAGCAGCACCATGGCGCGGGTCAGCTCGGCCTCGGCCGTCGGCGGCGTGCGGAAGACCATCGAGTCGGTCCAGACCACGCACCCGAAGTTCTCCATCGCCCCCTGGTAGTCGGGGCAGAACACCTGGGCGTAGTGCCGCTGCGGGAACGGCTGGCCGAAGTGCTCGGCGAACCACGCCAGCCCCTGCTCGGTGACGTCGAGCACCTCCTCCGCCTGGTCGTCGAGGAAGCCGCGCAGCGACCGCCGCGACAGCACCGACAGGTCGTGGTCGGCGGTGCGCCGGCGCACCTCGTGGAACGGCCCCGCGCAGACGGCCGTCACGTACGTCGACAGCCGGGGCGTCTCCTCGAACGTCCACTCCCCCAGCGCGGAACCGTCGGCGCCCTCGACCGCGACCGCCTCGCCCGGCGTGTTGTGCACGACGAGCCAGGGCTCCGGGGCGGTGACGCGGAAGGCGAACACGGCCTTCAGGTCGGGCTGGTCGAAGCAGGCGAACACCCGGCGCGCGTCGTCCGGCTCGAACGTCGTCCAGACGTACACCTCGCCGTCGGCCGGGTCGACGGTGCGGTGCAGGCCGGTGCGCTGCTCGGTGCGGTCGGTGCTGGCACGCACCCGCAGCACGTTCTGCTCGGCCAGGCCGGTCAGCCGCAGCCGCTCGCCGTCGAACGCCGGCTCGACCTGCTCGCCGTTCAGCTCGACGCCGAGCAGCCGGTCGGCGACGACGTCGACGAAGGTCTCGGCGCCGGGGTCGCGGCTGGTGAAGGTGATCGTGGTGTCGCTGCGCAGGGTGCGGCCGGCCTGCAGGCCGGTGAGGTCGAGGTGGACGTCGTAGCGGTCGACGGAGACCAGCGCCGAGCGCGCCGCCGCCTCGTCCTGCGTCAGGGATGCCATGCCGCCGATCCCATCACCTGCCGCCGACACCGACAACCTCCGGCGCGCCCGCGACGGACGGCGAACGGCGTTGTCGGTGGGCCCGGGCAGGATGGGCGCGTGCTGCTCCAGGAGATCGCCGCCGCCGTCGAGGCCGTCGCCGCGACGTCGTCGCGCACCGCCAAGACCGGCCTCGTCGCCGACGTGCTGCGCGCCGCCGAGCCGGCCGACCTGCCGGTCGCCGTGCGCTACCTCGAGGGCGAGCTGACGCAGCGGCGCACCGGGCTGGGCTGGCGCTCGCTGCAGGACCTGCCGGGGCCGGCCGAGCAGCCGACGCTCACCGTGCTCGAGGTCGACGCGGCGTTCGAGCGGGCCCAGGCCGAGTCGGGGGCGGGCAGCCAGGCGCGGCGCCGCGACCTCGTCGTCGACCTGTTCGCCCGCGCGACCGCCCCCGAGCAGCACCTGCTGCGGGGCCTGGTCACCGGCGAGCTGCGGCAGGGTGCGCAGCGCGGGGTGCTGCTCGACGCCCTGACCGCCGCCGCCGGGGTGCCGGCTGCGCAGGTACGGCGCGCCGTGACGCTCAGCGGCGACGTCGTCGAGGTGGCCGTGGCCGCCCTGGTCGACGGGCCCGACGCGCTCGGCGGGTTCGGCCTCGAGGTGGGGCGGGCCCTCGCGCCGATGCTCGCCGCCGCCGCGCCCACGCTGGCAGAGGCGCTCGAGCGCACCGGCCCCGCCGGCGTGGAGTGGAAGCTCGACGGCGTGCGGGTGCAGCTGCACCGCGACGGCGACGCGGTGCGCGTCTTCACCCGCAGCCTCGACGACGTCACCGACCGGGTGCCCGAGGTGGTCGAGCTGGTGCGGTCGCTGCCGGCCGAGCGCCTGGTGCTCGACGGCGAGGTGATCGCCCTCGACGGGCCCGACCTGCGCACCGCCAGGCCGCTGCCGTTCCAGCGCACGGCCTCCCGGCTGGCCACCCGCGCCGGCCACCCCGTGCCGCTCTCGACCGTGCTGTTCGACGTGCTGCACCTCGACGGCACCGACCTGGTCGACGAGCCGGCCGACCGGCGGCGCGAGGTCCTCGAGCAGGTCGGCGGCGACCTCGCCGTCCCGCGGGCGGTCGCCGACCCGGGCGACCCGGCGTCCGTCACGGCGGCCGAGCGGTTCGTGGCCGACGCGCTGGCGCGCGGTCACGAGGGCGCGGTCGTGAAGTCGCTGGCGACCCCGTACGCGATGGGCCGGCGCGGCGCCGGGTGGGTCAAGGTCAAGCCGCGGATCACCCTCGACCTCGTGGTGCTCGCCGCCGAGTGGGGTCACGGCCGGCGCACCGGGCGCCTGTCGAACCTGCACCTGGGCGCGCGCGACCCGGAGGGCCGCTTCGGCCCGGCGGGCGGGTTCGTGATGCTCGGCAAGACGTTCAAGGGGCTGACCGACGCGATGCTCGCCTGGCAGACGGAGGCGCTGCTGCAGCTCGCCGAGCCGGGCCAGGAGGGCGGCTACGTGCTGCGGGTGCGGCCCGAGCTGGTGGTCGAGATCGCCTTCGACGGGCTGCAGACCTCACCGCGCTACCCGGCAGGCCTCGCGCTGCGCTTCGCGCGGGTGCTGCGGCACCGGCCCGACCGCACGGCGGGCGACGCCGACACGATCGAGGCGGTCGAGGCCCTGCAGGTGCCCTGAACCGCCGCTAGACGTAGGCCCGTTCGGCGGCCTGCTCGAGCTGACCCTGCGGCCACCGCGGCCACGCGACGGCGATGGCGACGAGGCTGACGGCGGCCGCGAGCACCACCGCGAAGACGGGGCTCGTGCGGTCGGCGACGAATCCCACGACGAGGAACGACAGCGCCGACACCAGCGAGAAGCCGGCACCGGCCACGCCGTTGAGCCGCCCGCGCAGCTGCGGCGGGGCGAGCACCGCGAAGGTGCCCATCAGCGGCACGAGGAACGCCTGCAGGGCGCCGGTCACCAGGTAGAGCACCGCCACGAGCTGCCAGCGCGGGTCGAGCGCGAGCCCCAGCAGCGGCATCGGCAGCAGCGCCGCCATCGGCAGCATGCTGCGCACCTGGGTCATCGGCGACCAGCGGCCGACGACGAACGCGCCCAGCGCCAGCCCCAGTGGCACGGCGGCGAGCAGCACCCCGCCGGCGCGCGTGTCGCCGCCCTGCGCGACGGCCAGCGGCAGCGCCACCGCCTCGGGCGCGACGACGGCGAGCAGCATCGCCCAGGCGAGCAGCACGAGCGAGCGCAGCGACCGGTCGCGCCGCAGGTAGGAGGTGCCCTCGCGCAGGTCGAGCAGCAGCTGGCGCAGGCCCTGCACCCCGCCGTCCAGCGCGGCCGGGCGGGTGCGCACGAACAGCGCGACGAGCAACCCCGACAGCGCGAACGTGACCGCGTCGATCCACAGCGCCTTCGACGCGCCCACGAGCGCGACCACCGTGCCGCCGACCGCGTAGCCGAGCACGAGGTTCACCTGCCGCGACACCTGCATGAGCGAGGAGGCGCGCAGGAACAGGCCGCCGTCGGTGAACACCTCGGTGAGCAGCGCCTGGCCGGCCGCGAAGAACGGGGCCCCGACCAGCTCGACGACGAACAGCACCGCGAGCAGCACCAGCAGCGGCAGGTCGGCGAGCACCGCCAGCACGAGCAGCACGACGAAACCCGCCCGCAGCAGGTCGCAGACCACCATGAGCGCCCGTCGCGGCAGCCGGTCGGCGACCGGGCCGAGCACCGCCTGCCCGAACACCTGCGGCAGGAAGCTCACCGCGAACACGGCCGCCGACAGCAGCGCCGACCCCGACCGGCTGAGCACCAGCGACGCCAGCGCCACCTTGGCCAGCGCGTCGCCCCAGTCCGACAGCACGCGCGCGGAGAACAGGGCGCTGAACTCACCGGAGGCGAACAGCCGCCGCACGGTGGGCCGGCGTCGCGCCCTGGCGCGCTCCTGCGTCACGACGCGGACAGTACCCGACCGGACGCCGTCTGTGACCGGTGCGACGGCCACCGATGACAGGCTCCGCCGGCCCGGCCGACCGGCTCAGCGGAGGAACACGCGCTCGACCGCGCCACGCGCACGGCGGGTGGTGCGCCGGTAGTCCTCGAGGATCCGCGCCGTCGAGCCCGGCGGGTACCCGACCACGCGGGCGACGCCGTCGAGGTCGCGCAGGTCGCTCGGCAGCGCGTCGACCGGCCGCCCGCGCCACAGCACGGCGGCGTTGCGCAGCCGCGAGGCCAGCCGCCAGGCAGCGGCGAGCGAGGCGGCGTCGTCGCGGCCGACCAGCCCGTGCTCGGCCGCCACCCGCAGCGCCGTCATGGTGCCCGTGTGCCGCATGCCGGGCACCGCGTGGGCGTGCTGCAGCTGCAGCAGCTGCACGGTCCACTCGACGTCGGCCAGCCCGCCGCGCCCGAGCTTGAGGTGCAGGTTGGGGTCGGCACCACGGGGCAGCCGCTCGGACTCGACGCGCGCCTTGATGCGGCGGATCTCGCGGACGTCGGCGTCGTCGAGCCCGCCCTCGGGCCAGCGCAGCGGGTCGATCAGCGCGAGGAACCGCTCGGCCAGACCGGGGTCGCCCGCCACGGGCGTCGCCCGCAGCAGCGCCTGCCGCTCCCACGCCAGCGACCACCGCGCGTAGTAGGCGGCGTACGACGCGAGCGAGCGCACGACCGGGCCCTGCTTGCCCTCCGGCCGCAGCCCCGGGTCGAGCTCGATCGACGGGTCGGGGCCGGCGCCGCGCAGCAGTCGCCGCAGCTCGACCGTGACGGCGAGCGCCGCCTGCTGGGCCGCCTGCTCGTCGGCACCGGGCAGGGGGTCGTGCACGAACAGCACGTCGGCGTCGCTGCCGTACCCGAGCTCCTTGCCGCCGAAGCGGCCCATGCCGACGACGAGCAGCCGGGTGGGCAGCTCGCCGCGCTGCCGCTCGACGACGGACTGCGCCACCCGCAGCGCACCCTCGAGCACCGCGCCGGTGACGTCGGTGAGCGCCCGCTCGACGCCGTCGAGGTCGAGGTCGCCGAGCAGGTCGACGCTGGCGACGCGGAACAGCTCGCGGCGGCGCACGCTGCGGGCCGCGGTGACCGCCCGGCCCGGGTCGTCGTGGCGCTCGACGGCGGCCAGCACCTCGGTGCGCAGCGCGTCCAGGCTGCGCGGCTGCAGGCCGCCGCCCTGGCCGAGCACCTGCACGGTCTCGGCGTCCTGCTGCAACAGCTCGGCGGCGAACCGGCTGCGGGCCAGCACGTGCGCCAGCCGCTCGGCCGACGAGCCCTCGTCGCGCAGCATCTTGAGGTACCAGTGCGTGGTGCCGAGCGCGTCGCTGACCCGCCGGAACGCCAGCAGCCCGGCGTCCGGGTCGGCCTCGTCGGCGAACCACCCGAGCATCACCGGCAGCAGCTGCCGCTGGATCGCCGCGCGCCGGCTGACGCCGCTGGTGAGCGCCTCGATGTGCCGCAGCGCGCCGGCCGGGTCGGTGTACCCCAGCGCCTGCAGGCGACTGCGCGCGGCGTCGGGGGTCAGGCGGACGTCGGCGGTCGAGAGCTGCGCGGCGGCCCCGAGCAGCGGCCGGTAGAACAGCCGCTCGTGCAGGCGGCGCACCTCGCGGGCCTGCCGGTGCCACTGCCCGACGACGGCGTGCTCGGGGTTGGCGCGGTGCCCGAGCTGGCGCCCGAGGCGGCGCAGGTCGTCGTCCTGGGTGCCGGCGGCCGGCATGAGGTGGGTGCGGGTCAGCCGGTGCAGCTGCAGCCGGTGCTCGAGGGTGCGCAGCAGGCGGTAGGCGGTGTCCATGCTGGCGGCGTCGTCGCGGCCGACGTACCCGCCCGCCCCCAGGGCCGCGAGCGCGTCGAGCGTGGTGGGGCTGCGCAGGGCAGGGTCGATGCGGCCGTGCACCAGCTGCAGCAGCTGCACGCTGAACTCGACGTCGCGCAGGCCGCCCGGGCCGAGCTTCAGCTCGCGGTCGACCTCGGCCCGCGGCAGCTGCTCCTCGACGCGCCGCCGCATCGCCTGCACGTCGCCGACGAAGCCGTCGCGGGTCGCCGCCTGCCAGACCATCGGCGACAGCGCCTCGACGTACCGCCGCCCCAGGTCGACGTCGCCGGCGACCGGCCGGGCCTTGAGCAGCGCCTGGAACTCCCAGGTCTGCGCCCACCGCTCGTAGTAGGCGACGTGGCTGGCGATGGTGCGCACGAGCGGCCCCTGCTTGCCCTCGGGCCGCAGGTTGGCGTCGACCGGCCACAGGGTGCCCTCGGGCGTCGACGCCGAGCAGGCGCGCATCAGACCGGTCGCCAGCTGCCGGGCGGTGGCCAGGGCGGCCCGCTCCTGCGCGTCGTCCCACTCCCCCTCGGGCAGGTCGGGCTCGGCGACGAAGACGACGTCGACGTCGCTGACGTAGTTCAGCTCGCGGCCGCCGCACTTGCCCATCGCGATGACGGCGAGGCGGCACGGCGGCGCGTCGTCCGGCAGCTCGGCGCGGGCCACGGCGAGCGCGGCCTCCAGCGCGGCGTCGGCGAGCTCGGCCAGCTCGCGACCGACCGACGGCAGCAGCGCCGTCGGGTGCGGGCACGACAGGTCGCGCCC
>NZ_BAAHBM010000087.1:0-12842 GCF_054776675.1 Angustibacter aerolatus | reverse complement strand
CCGCGTCCGGGGCGCGGGCGCTGGCCCTGCTCGGCCCCGTGGTGCGCGACCCCGCCGACGTCACCTGGCTGCTGGCCTCGCCCGTCGACCGGCGCGGCATGCTCGTGCCGTCCGCCGCGCTGCTGCTGGGGGTGGTGACCGCAGCCGGCGCCGCGGTGGGTGCGCTGGCCGGCGTGCTGGCGCACGCCGTGCTGGCGTGGACCGTGGCCGGTGCGGCCGCCGGACTCGCCGTGACCGCCGGCGCGATCGTGCTGCAGAGCCGGCGAGCGGCGCACGTCGTGGGTCCGGTCGCCGACGTCCTGACGCTGGTCGCCGTCGGGCTGCTGGTGTCCGCGCTGCTGGGGGTCGACCTGCGCGACCACGGCGCGACCCGCGGCACCGGGACGGCGGCCGCCGCGGCCACGGTGCTGGCGGCGGTGGTGCTGCTGGCGCTGGTGCCCCGCCGCCTGAGCCGGCTGCGCCGCAGCGACCTCGTGGCGGGTGCCGGTCTCGCGCTCGAGCTGCGGGCCACCGTCACCGCCCTCGACGGCTCGTTCCTCGCCGAGACGCTGCGCACCCGCGCGCTGCTGCAGCTCGGCGCCCGCGGGCCAGCTCGCGCGATCCCGTTGCGCGGCAAGGGTCTCGGCGCGCTCATCGCCGCCGACGCGGTGCGGGTGCTGCGCGCCCCCCGACCGGTGCTGCTCGCCGTCGGCGCCGCCGCCCCGGTGTGGGTGGTCAGCCTGCTCTACGGCCGCGTGCTCGCCGTCGCCGCAACGGCGCTGCTCGGCTGGGCGGCCGCCGGCGCCGCGGCGTCCGGCCTGCGGGCGGTGAGCCGCTCGGCCGCGCTGGCCCGCTCGCTGCCGTTCCCGACGTCCGACCTGGTCTCGGCGCACGCGGTGCTGCCGCTCGCGTCCGCGTTCGTCGCGACCGCGGTGGCCACGGTGCTCTCGGGGCGCCCGGCCTGGTGGGCGGTGGCCGGCGCGCTGGTCGGCACGGCCGGGGCGATGCGCACGGCCCGCGGCCGCTCCCCCGTCAGCTGGCAGCTGCAGGCCGCGTCGCCGGTGGGCGCCCTGCCGGTCGGCGCGATCCTCTCCTACCTCGTGGGCGTCGACGTCGTGGCGCTGGTGTCGGTGCCGTGGCTCGCCGGCGCCGACCCCGCCCTCGCCGCCGGCGTCCCGCTGCTCGCGCTGGCGGTCCTGCGCTCGCTGCGGCCCCGCCGCGCCGACTGACCTCCCGCCGAGGTGCGAGTAGCGGTTCACCGGGCTCCGCCCAGGTGAACCGCTACTCGCATCTCGGCCTGGTCTGGCGGTGCGCGCTCCGCGTGTCGGTGGGCGGTGTGTCCGGTTCGGCAGGGGTCGGGAGTAAGGTCCGGGCCGCGGCGACGCAGGTGTCGCCCACGACCGCCGGAGGCCTCGCGTGAGCGAACCAGACAGCCGTCCACCCAGGATCCCGCCGGCCGCGATCGCCGTGGTCGCCGTCCTGCTCGCCGCGCCGGTCGTGGCCCTGATGTGGGTCTCGAGCTACGCGAAGAAGGGGCCCGAGCTGTGGGGCTTCCCGTTCTTCTTCTGGTACCAGTTCCTCTGGGTCTTCCTCGCGGCGATCTGCACGTCGGTCGCGTACCGCGTGGTGATGGTCCACGAGAAGCGCCGACGCGGCCACGAGGCCACGACGCGCCGGGGTGACCGGTGAGGGCGGCGGACGGCGTGGTGCTGGCCGCCGAGAAGACGACCGGGGTCAACGCGGTCGCGCTCACCATCGTGATCGTGCTCTTCCTCGCCGTCACCGTGCTCGGCTTCATGGCCGCGCGCTGGCGGCGGGCCGGGGCGATGGGCTCGCTCGACGAGTGGGGCCTCGGCGGGCGCGGCTTCGGCACGTTCGTCACGTGGTTCCTGCTCGGCGGCGACCTGTACACGGCGTACACGTTCGTGGCGGTGCCGGCCGCGATGTTCGCCACCGGCGCGGTGGCCGGCTTCTTCGCGGTGCCCTACACGATCATCGTCTACCCGATCATCTTCGTGTTCATGGCGCGGTTGTGGTCGGTGTCGCACACCCACGGCTACGTCACGCCCGCCGACTTCGTGCGCGGCCGGTACGGGTCGAAGGGCCTGTCGCTGGCCATCGCGCTCACCGGCATCCTCGCGACGATGCCGTACATCGCGCTGCAGCTGGTCGGCATCCAGGCGGTGCTCGAGGTGATGGGCATCGGCGGCAGCGGCAACGTGATCGCCCGCGACCTGCCGCTGCTCGTGGCGTTCGCGGTGCTCGCCGCCTACACGTACTCCAGCGGTCTGCGGGCGCCCGCGCTCATCGCGTTCGTCAAGGACGGCCTCATCTACCTGGTCATCCTGGTCGCGGTGATCTACCTGCCGCACAAGCTCGGCGGCTTCGGTGCGATCTTCGACGCGGCCGGCCAGAAGTTCGCGAAGACCAACCCGAACAACGGCCTGCCGACCGGCGCGCTGGTGCCCGGCATCAAGCAGACCTGGCCGTACGCGACGCTCGCGCTCGGGTCGGCCATGGCGCTGTTCATGTACCCGCACTCGATCACCGCGGTGCTGTCGTCCAAGAACCGCAACGTGATCCGGCGCAACGCCTCGATCCTGCCGGCGTACTCGTTCCTGCTCGGCCTGCTGGCGCTGCTCGGGTTCGTGGCGATCGCCGCCGGCACCAAGCCGCTCGGCCTCGACGGCAAGCCGAACGCGCAGCTGGTCATCCCGCAGCTGTTCGAGGACCAGTTCCCGTCGTGGTTCGCCGGCATCGCGTTCGCCGCCATCGCCATCGGCGCCCTGGTGCCGGCCGCGATCATGTCGATCGCCGCCGCGAACCTGTTCACCCGCAACGTCTACCGCGACTTCCTGAAGCCGTCGGCGACCGATGCGGACGAGGCCCGGGTGGGCAAGCTGGTGTCGCTGGTGGTGAAGCTCGGCGCGCTGGCGTTCGTGTTCTTCCTCGACAAGCAGAACGCGATCAACTTCCAGCTGCTCGGCGGCGTCTGGATCCTGCAGACCTTCCCCGCCATCGTGTTCGGCCTCTACACGCGCTGGTTCCACCGGTGGGCGCTGCTCGTCGGGTGGGCGGCCGGCATGGTCTACGGCACCGTCACGGCGTACGGCGTGGCCAACAAGGCGGTGAAGCCGCCGGTGCTGCACTTCGGTGGCTCGACCGCCGACCTGCCGCTGCTCGGCCACGCCGGGTACATCGGACTGACGGCGTTCGTGATCAACGTCGTCGTCGCGGTGGTGCTGACGCTGGTGCTGCGGGCCACGAGGACCCGCGACGGGGTCGACGAGACGAATCCCGCCGACTACCGGGCGGACGCCGGCGACCCCCGGGTGCGCGACCTGCCCGAGCTCACGACGCAGTAGACCCCGACGCCTGCGACGGACGGCGGTGCGGCCCCTCGGCGGGCGGCACCGTCGTCCCGTGCGTGCGGGGGTGCCGTCCCCACCAGGCCGCCCCGGCGCGGGTCGCCACCCAGCCGACCAGCACCACCATGTGCAGCACCCACAGCCACAGCAGCACGGCGCACACGCCGCCCACGGCGGTCTGCCCGCCGAACGGCGCGCCGAGGTCGAGCGGCAGCGTCAGGAACAGCACGAACCCCTGCAGGAACCCCGCCACGAACGCGCCGGTGGAGAAGCCGCCGACCAGCGACGCCCGCCACGACAGCACGTCCGGCGCCACGACGCGGAACGACCAGGCCAGCGGCAGCGACACCACGATCCAGTCGAGGTTCAGCGCGACGTAGACGCCGAGCGCCACGCCGCCCGGGCCCTTGCCGAACAGGTCGGCCAGCACCGGCGTGATGCCCAGGACGCCGGCCAGCAGACCGGGCGCGACGGCGAGGACGGGCAGCACCGCGAGCCGGCCGCGCCAGCCCACGAACCGGTCGTCGGCGTCGGCCAGCCGGGCGTACGCGCGCCGCAGCCCCTCGCCGTACAGGCTGGCCGGCAGCAGCGAGATCAGCACGGTCAGCCAGGTGAGCTCGGTGCCGCGCCGCACCAGCGCCGACGCCACCCGGTCGGCGCCCAGCTGCGAGGGCAGCGCCGCGGCCAGGTCGTCGCCCAGCTCGAGCACGTTGGTGCGGCCGATGACGGCGGTGAGCAGGCGGGTGGCGACGAACAGCACCGGCAGCACGGCCAGCGCGGCGTAGAAGGTGACGCCCGCGCCGTACAGCAGCAGGTCGTGGTGGCGCAGGGCGCGCACGCTCTCGCGCGGCAGCGCGTGCACCATCCGGCGCCACCGGGCCCGCGGCCGGGAGCGCCACCAGGGCCGCGGGTGCGTCACCGGGCCCACCTTGGCAGGATCACGGCGTGCCTGCGACACCTGTGACGATCCGCGACGCGACCGGCGCCGAGCTCGAGGCCGCCGGCGACGTCGTGGCCGGCGCCTACGACCACGAGTCGCTGGCCAGCGACCGCTACCTGGCGCGGCTGCTCGACGCCCGCGGCCGCGCCGCCAGCGCCGCGGTGCTGGTCGCGCTGGACGGCGCCGAAGTGGTCGGCACGGTCACCTACGCGCTGTCGGGCACGCCGTCCGCCGAGCTGTCGGCCCCCTGGCCGGACGCCGCCGAGCTGCGTGCGCTGGGCGTCGCGCCGGCCGCCCGGGGCCGTGGGGTGGCGGAGGCGCTGGTGCGGGCCTGCGTCGACCGGGCCCGGAGCGAGGGGCGCGGCCGCATCCTGCTCTCGACCCAGACGCAGATGCACGCGGCGCAGCGGCTGTACGGGCGGCTCGGGTTCGTGCGCCGTCCCGACCTCGACTGGGTGCCCGAGCCCGGCGTCGACCTGCTCGGCTACGAGCTGGTGCTCTGACCCCTCGGGCCGCTCAGGCGGTCTGGCGGAACGTGCGCCGGTAGCCCACGGGCGTGGTGCCGACGACGGCCGCGAAGTGGTGCCGCAGCATCGCCGCGGTGCCCAGGCCGCTGCGGCGGGCCACCTCGTCGACCGACAGGTCGGTGTCCTCCAGCAGCCGACGGGCCAGCAGCACCCGCTGGCCGGTGACCCAGCTGTGCGGCGTGGTGCCGGTCTCTGCGCGGAACCGCCGGGCGAAGGTGCGCTGCGACAGCACCGCCTCGCGGGCCAGCCGCTCGACGCCGAGGTCCTCGTGCAGCCGCTCGACGGCCCAGGCCAGCACCGGCTGCAGGGTGTCGGCGTCGCACCGCGGCACCGGCGTCTCGACGTACTGCCGCTGCCCGCCGTCGCGCTGCGGGGGCACCACCATGCGCCGGGCGATGGTCGCCGCGACGCCCGAGCCGAGCTCGCGCCGCACCAGGTGCAGCGCGGCGTCGATGCCCGCCGCGGTGCCGGCGCTGGTGAGCACCCGCCCGTCCTCGACGTACAGGACGTCGGGCTCGACGACGGCCTGCGGGTAGGCGGCCGCGAGCTCGTCGGTGAGCCGCCAGTGGGTCGTGCAGCGCCGCCCGTCGAGCAGGCCGGCGGCGCCGAGCACGAAGGCGCCGGAGCAGACGCTCATCACCCAGGCACCGCGGTCGAACGCGGCCCGCAGCGCCTCGAGCAGCTGGGGCGGGTGGTCGGCGTGGTTCGTCGACGCGGGCAGCGCGATCAGGTCGGCGTCGGCCAGCACGTCGAACCCGTGGTCGGCGACCACCGCGTAGCCGCTCGTGGTGCGCACGGGGCGCCCCGGGTGCTCGCCGCAGACCCGGTAGTCGAACGCCGGCACGCCCTGCTCGGTGCGGTCGATGCCGAAGACCTCGCACAGCACGCCGAGCTCGAAGGAGGCGGTGGGGTCGAGCAGCGGCACGGCGACCGTTCGCAGCATGCCGGCAGTCTCGCACGACGCTGGCAGGAAGTCGACGGACGTCGGCAGGTCTGCCACTCGTGGCCGGATGTCGCGTCAGCGCAGACTCTCTGCCATGACCGGACTCGTCGTGCTCGCCCTGCTCCTGCTCCTCGCGCTCGCCGCCACCCGCTGGGGCGCCGACACCCACCGCAGCGGCGAGTGGGACGCGCCCACCGACACCTGGCGCCGTCCCGACCGCCCGGGGCGCACCCACCGGCTCGGCCGGCACGCCTAACCCCTCGGGTCAGGCGACCAGGCCGAGGCGGCGCAGCTCGACGGTGAGGTCGTGCGGGTTGCTCGCCGCGCTCATCGCGTCGTCGAGGGTGACCACGCCGTCGCGGATGAGGTGCGTCAGGTGCTGGTCGAAGGTCTGCATGCCGTAGAACGTGCCCTCGACGATGAGGTCGGTGAGGGTGTTCGTCTTGTCGGGGTCGCTGATCGCCTCGGCGACGCGGCCGGTGTTCACGCAGACCTCCATCGTGAGGCAGCGGCCCTGACCGTCGGCCCGCGGCACGAGCCGCTGGCAGACGATGCCGCGCAGCGCGCCGGCGAGCGCCAGCCGCACCTGCTTCTGCTCGTGCGGCGGGAAGAAGTCGATGATGCGGGCGACGGTCTCCTGCGCGTTCGTGGTGTGCAGGGTCGACATCACGAAGTGGCCGGTCTCGGCGGCCGACAGCGCGGCCTTCACCGTCTCGGCGTCGCGCATCTCGCCGACCAGGATGACGTCGGGGTCCTGGCGCATCGCGGCGCGCAGGGCCACGCCGAAGTCGGCGGTGTCGAGGCGCACCTCGCGCTGGTTGATCATCGACATCGCGTCGGCGTGCAGCACCTCGATGGGGTCCTCGATGGTGACGATGTGGCACTCGCGGCTGCGGTTGATGTGGTCGACCATGCCGGCGAGCGTCGTCGTCTTGCCCGAGCCGGTGGGGCCGGTGACCAGCACCAGACCGCGCGGCTCGAGGGCCAGCTGGCTGACGGCGTCCGGCACGCCGAGGTCGTCGAGCGGGATGGCACCCACCGACACCCGGCGGAACACCAGGCCGACCGAGCCGCGCGAGCGGAACGCGTTCACGCGGAAGCGGCCCACGCCCGGCATCGAGTACGCGAAGTCGGCCTCGTTGCAGCGCTGGAACTCCTCGAACAGCTCCGGCCGCATGACCTCCTCGGCGATCGACTCGGTGTCGGCCGGGGTCAGCAGCTCGCCCTGCAGCTTGCGCAGGCGGCCGTCGATGCGCAGCCGCGCCGGCGAGCCGACCTTGATGTGCAGGTCGGACCCCCGCAGCTCCACGAGGGCGCGCAGGAGGGGTGCGACGGGGATCGGAGCGGCGGCTTCCACGGACGTTGGATCGGCCGCAGCGGTGGTGGCTTGAGGTCCGCGCCACCCCGCTGGGCCGTTCGGGTCAGTCGGCGCGCTGCAGCACCCGGGACAGCGCGCTGACCACGCGCGGGTCGTACTCGTAGGCCAGGCCGAGGTGGATGCGCTCGAGCGCCTCCAGCCGGCGCGCCTGCGAGTGGTCGTCGCCCACCAGGTCGTCGTAGGCGTTCGCGGCCTTGATGATGCGGCTGGCCAGCGGCACGTCGACGTCGTCGCTCTGCAGCCGCCGCCGGTACGGCTCGGTCTGCCGCTCGACGATCGTCGCGACGGTGTCGAGCACCCCCGCCTCGCGGACGACGGCCGCCCCGAGGTCGGCGATGCGGCGCTGCTCGCCCGGAGCCGCCATGACGGTGGCGCCGCCGGGGATCGGCTCGGCCAGCGACAGCTGCCCGATGTCGTGCAGCAGCGCGGCGTACTCGAGGTCCTGCAGCGCCCGCTCCCCCAGCCCCAGGTCGCGGCCCACGGCCAGGGACAGCTCGGCCACCCGGCGCGAGTGGCCGGTCTCGGTGTACCCGCCGAGCTCGGTGACCCGCGACAGCGAGCGGATGGTCTGCCCGTACGTCGCGCGCACCCGGGCGTACCGGCGGAAGGCGAACTGGGTGAGCAGCAGCGGGGCGATGAACAGCGGCAGCGCGAGCAGCCCCATCGGGCGGGCGGCCAGCGCGATGAGGACGCCGGTCGCGCCGATCGCGCTGCCCAGCCCGCCGAGCGCGCGCAGCTCGTCGCGGACGATCGCCCCCAGCCGCGAGCTCTCGCGGCCGAACCGCACGCAGGCGGCGAGCAGCGCGTCGACCACCAGCGCGACGCCGACCGCCACCAGCATCATCAGCGCCACCGGCCAGCGGTCGGGGCCGAAGCCCACGGCCACCCGCACCGCCGGGTCGTCGCCCAGCGGCACCTCGCGCCACAGCAGCACGAGCACCACCAGCGCCACGAACCGGTGCGCCGGGCCGTCGAGCACCACCGTGCGGGCGGTCAGCAGGTGCGGCAGCAACCCGGCCACGGTCGCCAGGCCCGCGGCGCCGACCACCACCGAGCTGCTGAGCGGCGCGAGCCCGGGCCCGCCGACCTCGCCGACCAGCGCGAACGCGAACGCCGCCGCGGTGCCGATGGGTGCGGCGTCGCGGTCGCCGGGCAGCCACACGCGCAGGCACTCGCCCACCGCGATCGACGCGGCGAAGGCGACCACGACCGGCGCCGAGTGCAGGCCGTGGGCGCTGACCGTCGCCGCCGCGGCCGCGACGCCGGCCACCGCGAGGAGCGTCGCCAGCGAGGCCACCACCGCGGCCGGCGTGAGCAGCGGCGCCCGGCGCAGACCGGTCACGTCGAGCCGCCCTGCGTCGGCACCGGGTGCGGGCCCGCGTCCGGGCGCCGGCCCGCGTCGTCCGCCTCGTCCGCCTCGTCCGCGTCGTCGACGTCGTCGACGTCCACGTCGTCGGCCGGGGTCGGCCGCGGCGCGTCGTGCTGGACGACGGAGGCGCGGCTGGCCGGGGCGGTCTCGAAGCGCGGGGCCGTGCCGTCGCCCTCGACCTCCGGCTCCCACGGGCTGCGCTCCAGCGCCTGCTCGAGGGCGAGCACGAAGCGCGGGTCGAACTGGGTGCCGGTGCAGGCCCGCAGCTCGGTGAGCGCGGCCTCCACCGAGCGCGCACCGCGGTACGAGCGGGTCGACGTCATGGCGTCGAAGGCGTCGGCCACCGCGATGATCCGGGCGAACTCGGGGATCTCCATCCCGTGCATGCCCATCGGGTAGCCGCGCCCGTCGAGCCGCTCGTGGTGGTGCAGGATCGCCTGCAGCGCCTCGCCGAGGAACTCGATCTCGCGCACCATCTCGAGCCCGCGCACCGGGTGCCGGGCGATCGTCTCGAACTCGGCGTCGGTCAGCGGGCCGGTCTTCTGCAGCACGGGCGTCGGCACCCCGATCTTGCCGATGTCGTGCAGCATGCCGGCGAAGTGCAGGGTCGACGTGCGCTGCTGCGACAGGCCCAGGGTGCGGCCGATCAGCACCGACGCGCGGGCCACCCGGTCGCTGTGCCCGCGCGTGTAGTGGTCCTTCGCCTCGACGGCCGTCACCAGGGCCGCGACGGTGCGTTCGTGGGCCGCGTGCTGGGCGGCGTACTGCGCGAACGCCCAGCGCGCCACGAACAGCGGCGCCAGCACCAGCGCGGCCGACAGCGGGCCGACACCGGCGTCGTCCCACAGCACCACCAGGAGCAGCGCGAGCACGCCGTACCCGACGTACGGCACCGACAGGCTGCGCACGATGCCGGCGAACACCTCGCCGAACGGCGTCCGGGTGTCGATGTGCACGATGCCGGCGACCGCCACGGCGCTGAACAGGAACATCGTGACGATGACCCCGAGCATCGGCAGGCCCAGGTCGCGCGGGATGGAGTCGTGGCCGTGGCTCGGCCCGGTCCACTCGCCGCCCAGCGCGGTGAAGGCCACCGAGGCCAGCGCCACCTGCAGCACCTGCTTGGCGGCGTTGAAGGTGCGCACCACCAGCGGCATGCCCGAGGCGAACGCGATGGCCGCCACCCCGACGAGGATCGCGCCGGTCGGGCCGGTCAGCACCAGCGCCGCCAGCTCGATGATGAACATCACCGACACGTCGACGCCGTTCATCAGCCGCTTCACCAGCGAGCGGGCGCCGGCCACGCCGACGGCGGTCAGCATGCCGACCGTCCACGGGTCGGGCGCCGGCGCGGTCGGGACGACGACCACGACGCAGGCGAGCGCGAGCAGCGTCGTCGTGGCGACGTACGCCACCACGCGCGGCGACTCGCGCACCGGCTGCTCCTTCGGTCGTGGGCGCCAGCGTGCGTGAGGGAGGTCGGCGGCGGTCGGGGCTCAGCGGCCCCAGTGGATGTCGACCTGCGCCGAGAGGAACTTCTCGACAGCGGACACGATGGTGCTCACCTGACATCAACTCCTCACCTGTGATGTCGCGGACCCGCTGGTGTCCGCGCATCGCTTCGCTTCGCTGTAGGTGATGAGGCGAACGAGCACGCGGGGGGTCTGCTCGTCTCGCCTGCGGTGCAGCCGTCGCCGGCCTCCGTCACGCACTCTGGAGTTGTCACGCGCCGCCCGGTGGGGCCGGAGCGGTCGGTCGTCGCGGGGTGACCGCAGCGGGAGAATAGTGACTCATCCGGACGTCGTCGCGCACCTCCCCGCGCGGTGGTTCGCGCCGCACCGTGCGCCGGACGGGTGAGCGCTTCGCTGCGCAACGGTTTCTGCGTCGTCCGTCCCACTGCCTGGACGGCGCCCGCCGCGCTACGGTCGCCAGGCACCCGCCGGGCGGGTTGCCGGCACCGAGCCGAGACCCTCGCCGGAGGACCCGATGACGACGCTGCGGCTGCTGCCCGACTTCGAGGCGGCCCTGCGCGGGCTGTCCGGCATCCAGGCGGTCAGCGTGGTGACCTCCGCCGACGGCGTGCCGACCGAGGTGCACGTGCTGGCCAGCCCCGGCAAGGCGGCCAAGCAGGTGGTGCGCGACGTGCAGTCGCTGGCGATGGCCGGCTTCGACCTCGTGGTCGACCACCGCATCGTCAGCGTGGTGCAGATCGGCGACGACCGCCCCGACGCGGTGGACGTCGCGACCGCCCCGGCAGCGGTCGGTGGTCCGGCAGCCCGGGGCGAGGGCTCGGCCGCCGGCCCCGACCACGCCAGGCGCGCGACCCTCACCTCGGTGGGGCTGCGCACCTCCGGCGCGGAGGCGACCGCGACCGTCACCATCTCGATCGGCGACGAGGAGTTCCTGGGCAGCGCCACCGGGTCGGCGAACGTCGCCTCGCGGCCGCGGCTGGCCGCGACCGCGACCCTCGACGCCGTCCGCGCCCTGCTCGGCCAGCCCTGCGACCTCGAGCACGCGCAGGTGCTGCCGGCCGGCAGCCACGAGATGGCCGTCGTGGTGCTGCACCTGGTGCTGCCGCGGGTCGGCGAGCAGGTGCTCACCGGCAGCGCCGTCGTCCGCAGCCACGCCGAGGACGCCGTCTGCCGGGCCGTGCTCGACGCCCTGAACCGGCAGCTGTCCGGCTGACCCGCCCGGCTGTGGGAGCATGGACGGCGAACCCGCACGACGAAGGGAGCCACCATGAGCAAGCGCGCACGCAAGCGTCGCAGCCGCAAGGGCAACGGCGCCAACCACGGCAAGAAGCCCAACGCCTGAGCACCTGCGCAGCACGACGCGAAGGGGCCCCGCACCAGCCGGTGCGGGGCCCCTTCGCGCGTTCGTCGGGCGGGCTACTGCTCGCGGACCTCGACCTGCACCCGCACCGCGGTGATGCGGGTCAGCACCTTGGCGCGCAGCTGGTCGGGAGCCGGCTCGCACGCGCACGAGCGCCGCACCAGCGCCTTGAGCGCCTCGTCCAGGTCGTACTGCTCGAGGCAGGGGCCGCAGTCGGCGAGGTGCTCGCGGATGCGGTCGCAGTCGGCCTCGCTCATCTCGTGGTCGAGGAACTCGTAGACCCGGTCGAGCGCCTCGGCGCACTCGGGCTTCAGCGGGGGCAGGTCGCCCTCGAGGCGCTCGGTCACGACGACGCACCACCCTCGCGGTCGGACGAGCCCACCCCGGCGGCGGCCAGGCCGCGGTCGCGGGCGTAGTCGGTGAGCAGCTCGCGCAGCTGGCGCCGGCCCCGGTGCAGCCGCGACATCACGGTGCCGATCGGGGTGCCCATGATCTCGGCGATCTCCTTGTAGGCGAACCCCTCGACGTCGGCGTAGTAGACCGCCATCCGGAAGTCCTCGGGGATGCGCTGCAGGGCGTCCTTGACGTCGCTGTCGGGCAGGTGGTCGAGCGCCTCGTGCTCGGCCGAGCGCAGGCCCGTCGAGCTGTGCGACTCGGCGCGGGCGAGCTGGTAGTCCTCGATGTTCTCCGCGTCGGACTGCAGCGGCTCGCGCTGCTTCTTGCGGTACGTGTTGATGTACGTGTTGGTGAGGATGCGGTACAGCCAGGCCTTGAGGTTCGTGCCCGGGCGGTACTGGTGGAAGGCCGCGAAGGCCTTCGCGAACGTCTCCTGCACCAGGTCCTCGGCGTCCGAGGGGTTGCGGGTCATCCGCAGCGCGGCCGAGTACAGCTGGTCGAGGTACTGGAGGGCGTCGACCTCGAACCGGGCGGCGCGAGCCTGCGCGCTCTCCGCCTCGGGGGCCCTGGTGGTCTCGTCGGTCATCGAGGTCAAGTCTAGTCGCGCGACGGCGGCACCGCCGCCTGCGCGGTCCAGCAGGCCGTCGTCGACTCGCGAGGACGCGAGCATCAGCACGTGGGGTTCCTCCTCGGACGCCGTCGACGAGGGGCGGGGGGCCCGGTGACGTCCTCTGGCAGAACGCCGGCCCCGCGTCGGGCATTCCGGACGACCGGCGGCGGGCGCCGTCGCCGTCCGCCCAGGTCAGGACGGCGCGAGGCCGGCGAGCAGCGCGCTCAGGGCGGCCCGCAGCACCTCCTGCGCGCCCGCGCTGCGGGCACCTCCGTGGTCGCCGCGCACCTCGTGCAGGTCGGCGGCCGGCACCGCGGCCCGCACGTCGGCCGCGCTGCCGAACGGGTCGCGATCGCCCTGCACCACGCAGGCCGGGCCGGTGGCCAGCGCACCGGCCAGCTCGTCGGCGCGGCTGCGGTCGGGTCGGCCCGGCGGGTGCAGCGGGAACGACAGGCAGAGCACCGCCGAGGCCCCGGTCGCGGCGGCGGTGCGGCAGGCCA
>NZ_BAAHBM010000086.1:0-12932 GCF_054776675.1 Angustibacter aerolatus | reverse complement strand
CTCGCGGGCGGCCTGCTCGTCGCGGACGGCGCGCTCGAGGCTCTCGGCCCGAGCCGCCAGGGCACGCACCCGCTCCTCGCCGGTGCGCAGGTGCAGCCGCGCCTCGGTCTCGGCGGCTCGTGCCGCAGCGGCCGCGCCGTCGAGCCGGTCGCGCTCGGCGGTGCTGACGTCCTCGTCGTCGGACGGCTCGGACTGCGCGGCCCCCAGCCGCTGCTCGAGCTCGACCAGCGCCTCGCGGTCGGTCTCGACGGCCTGCGCGACCCGCTCGGACGACGTCCGCAGCCGCTCGGCCTCGGCGTGGGCCGAGCGGACGGCGTCGCCGAGCGCACCGAGGCGCTGCTCGCCGGCGGCGTGCGCGTCGTCGGACTCGTGCAGCTCCTCCAGCGCGGCCTCGACCCGCTCGAGCGCCGCGGCGGCCCGCTCGCGGGCGGCGACCAGCGCGAACCGGGTCTGGTCGAGCCGGTGCCCCGCAGCGGTCGTCGCGTCGCCGGCCTCGTCGACCGCGGCCTGCACCTGCAGCAGGCTCGGTGCGCTGGACGACCCGCCGCGGGCCGACCCGGGGGCCAGCACGTCGCCGTCCGCCGTGACCGCCGTGCAGTCCGGCAGCGCGCGCACCAGGGGGCGCGCGGCGTCGAGGTCGGCGACCACGGCGACCCGCGCCAGCAGCCGGTCGAGGGCCGGGTGCACGGTGTCGGGCGCCTGCACCAGGTCACGAGCCCAGTGCGCGCCGGCGGGCAGCTGCGGCCAGCCGGCCGGGTCGTCCACGGTGAGGGCTGCGTCGCCGACCAGCAGCCCGCCCTGGCCGGCGTCGTCGTCGCCCAGCTGGGGCCGGGCGTCGACGGCGGCCTCGACCGCCTCGACCGCGACCGCGTCGGCCGCGGCACCGAGGGCCGCGGCCCCCGCCTGCTCGCGCCCGGGCTCGACCTGCAGCAGCGCCGCGACCGACCCGAGCACGCCCGACACGCGGTCGCTCGCCGCCAGCAGCGCGCCGGCGCCGTCCTTGCGCCGCAGCCCCAGCTCGAGGGCCTCGCGTCGCGCCGTCCACGTGGCGCGGTCGCGCTCGGCCTCGCGCTCGACGGCCTCCAGCTGCGCGACCTCGGCCTCGGCGGTCTCCAGCGCCTCGCTGGCCTGCTCGAGCTCGGCGTCGAGGCCCTGCTCGCCCTGCTCGACGCCGGCCACCTGCGACTCGAGGGCGTGGAACTCGTGCTCGGCCTGGGCGCCCCGGTCGACGGCCTCGGCGTGCGCGGTGCGCAGGCGCTCCGACTCCGCCTCGGCGGCCTCGATGCGGCTGCGGCGCGCGGCCACCAGACCGGCCAGCCGGGCCAGCCCCTCGCGGCGGTCTGCCGCGGCCCGCTGCACCCGCGCCAGCCGCTGCTGCTCGGCCTGCAGCGCGCGCTCGGTCGTCGTGCGGTGCTCGACCGCCTGCTCGAGCCGCTCGCGGCCGCCGGCGACCTCGGCCTGCAGCGCCTGCTCCTCGGCGCGCACGCGGGCGGCCTGGGCCGCCAGCTGCTCGGGGTCGCGGCCCCCGCGCTCCTGCTCGTCGCCGGCCGACGCGAGCACCCGCAGCCGCTCGGCGGCCACGCCCTCGGTCGAGCGCAGCCGCTCGCGCAGGCTCGACAGCCGGAACCAGGTCTCCTGCGCGCGGGCCACCTGCGGGGCCAGCTCGGTGGCCTCGGCCTCGAGGTCGGCGAGGCGCGACCGGGCGCCGGCGAGGGCGTCCTCGACCTCGGCCCGGCGGGCGCGCAGGGCGGTCTCGTCGGCGACCTCCGCCTCGAGGGTGCTGGTGAGCTGCACCAGGTCGTCGGCGAGCAGCCGCAGCCGGGCGTCGCGCAGGTCGGTCTGCACCACGACGGCCTTGCGGGCGACCTCGGCCTGGCGACCGAGCGGGCCGAGCTGGCGGCGGATCTCACCGGTGAGGTCGCGGACCCGGGTGAGGTTGGCCTCCATCGCCTCCAGCTTGCGCAGCGCCTTCTCCTTGCGCTTGCGGTGCTTCAGGACGCCGGCCGCCTCCTCGACGAACCCGCGGCGCTCCTCGGGCGTGGCCCGCAGCACGGCGTCCAGCTGGCCCTGCCCGACGATGACGTGCATCTCGCGGCCGATGCCGGAGTCGCTCAGCAGCTCCTGCACGTCGAGCAGCCGGCAGGGGGTGCCGTTGATCGTGTACTCGGAGCCGCCGCCGCGGAACATCGTGCGGCTGATCGTGACCTCGGTGTAGTCGATCGGCAGGGCCCCGTCGGTGTTGTCGATCGTGAGGCTGACCTCGGCGCGGCCCAGCGGCGCGCGGCCGGAGGTGCCGGCGAAGATGACGTCCTCCATCTTGCCGCCGCGCAGGCTCTTGGCCCCCTGCTCCCCCATCACCCAGGCCAGCGCGTCGACGACGTTCGACTTGCCGGAGCCGTTCGGGCCGACGACGGCGGTGATGCCCGGCTCGAGGTTCAGCGTGGTGGCGGACGCGAACGACTTGAACCCGCGCAGGGTCAGGCTCTTGAGGTACACGCGGCTCCCTCGCGGCTCGACAGGTCGGACGACGGCGACGGCGCCGGCGCCGATCCGCCGGTCACACTACCGCTCGACGAAGCCCGGACCGGTACCTCGCGGCGGCGCCCAGGCGTCGTGCACGTACGTCACCTCGCCGGGCCGGCCGTGCGTCGAGGGCTGCTCGCCGAGCAGGTCGAGCAGCCGCAGGCAGGCGGTGCGCGGCCCCTCGGCCACCACCTCGACGCGGCCGTCGTCGAGGTTGGCGGCCGACCCCGTCAGCCCCAGCTCGAGCGCCCGCGACCGCACCCACCAGCGGAACCCGACGCCCTGCACGGTGCCCCGCACGAAGGCCTGCAACCGCGCCACACCCTGAGCCTCGTCGTCCACCTGCCTACGCTCTCACCCGTGACCGCGCTGCCGACCAACCCGTGCCGCGGGCGGTGCGAGTGGAAGCCGTCGGCGCGCCGAGCCGACCCGCCACGACTGGTCTGCCGCGGCTGCGGGTCGCACTGGGACCGCACGCAGCGCTGGACGCCGATCGACCGCGGCGGCGTCGTCTCGCCCGCGGCGCTGGCCGAGCGGGCGCGCGACCGCTGAGCTCAGGCTCTGGGTGCACGCGGGCGGGGCTGGTCCTTCGGGCAGAAGAAGCTCGAGCGGTTCATGAACGCTTCGCGGCGGATCGGCGTCCCGCACCGGTCGCACGGTCGCCCGGCCTGGCCGTAGGCGTGCAGCGACCGGTCGAAGTAGCCGCTCGCGCCGTTGACGTTGACGTACAGCGCGTCGAACGACGTCCCGCCCTGGGCGAGCGCCTCGCGCATCACCTCGGCGGCCTCGGTGAGCACCCGCCGCACCGCCGGGCGCGGCAGCGTCTCGGTCGCCCGCGCGTAGTGCAGCCGGGCGCGCCAGAGGGCCTCGTCGGCGTAGATGTTGCCGATGCCCGACACGACGGTCTGGTCGAGCAGCGCCCGCTTCAGGCCGGTGCGGCGCGCGCGCAGCCGGGCCACCGCGGCCTCGAGGTCGTACGCCGGGTCGAGCGGGTCGAGGGCGATGTGGGCGACGGACGACGGGACGGTGCCCGCGCTCGCCTCGCTCGCCGGCACCAGCGCCTCGAGGGCCAGGCCGCCGAAGGTGCGCTGGTCGACGAAGCGCAGCTCGGGGTCGCCGTCGTCGAAGGTGAAGCGCGCCCGCAGGTGGGTCTCGTGCGGCGCCGCACCCGGCTGCACGAGCAGCTGACCGCTCATGCCCAGGTGCACGACGAGCGCCTCGGCCTCGCCGTCGAGCTGCAGCCACAGGTACTTGCCGCGGCGGCGCGCGGCCTCGACGGTGCGGCCGGCGAGCCGTCCGGCGAGGTCGACGGCGCCGGGAACGTGACGTCGGGCGACGCGGGGGTGCAGCAGCTGGACGTCGCGGACGGTGCGGCCGGTGACGTGCGCGGCGACGCCGCGGCGGACGACCTCGACCTCGGGCAGCTCGGGCACGGTGCGCGGCGGTGGGTCTGGTGGGGTGGCCGGTCAGGCCGAGTCGCGGGCCGCGGGGTCGGACGCCGCGGAGGTGGGCACGCGGTCGCGCAGCGCCGTCCAGGCGGCCGCAGCAGCCTGCTGCTCGGCCTCCTTCTTGCTGCGCCCGGTGCCGTTGCCGAGCCCCTCGCCGGCCACCATCGCCGTCGCCGAGAACTGCTTGGCGTGGTCGGGACCCTGCTCGCTGATGTCGTACGACGGCGCCCCGAGGCCGGCCGAGGCCGTGAGCTCCTGCAGGCTGGTCTTCCAGTCGAGCGCCGCCCCGAGCTGACCGGCCGACGCCATCAGCGGGTCGACGAGCCGGTGCACGAGGTCGGCGGCGGCCTGCTGGCCGGCGTCGAGGAAGACGCAGCCGATGATCGCCTCGACGGTGTCGGCCAGGATCGACGCCTTGTCGCGGCCGCCGGTGGTCTCCTCGCCGCGGCCCAGGTGCACGTAGTCACCCAGCCGGTAGGTGCGCGCGACCCCGGCGAGCGCCCGCATGTTGACCACGGCCGCCCGCAGCTTCGCGAGCTGCCCCTCGGGCAGGTCGGGGTGGGTGCGGTAGAGCGTGTCGGTGACCACCAGGCCGAGCACGGAGTCGCCGAGGAACTCGAGCCGTTCGTTCGTCGGCAGCCCGCCGTGCTCGTAGGCGTAGCTGCGGTGCGTCAGCGCGAGCTCGAGCAGGGTCGGATCGACCTGCAGACCCAACGCGGTCTGCAGGTCGTGGGCGTCTGCCGGTCGACCCATGCTCGAGCGCCCGACGGGCTCAGGCCTGGTGCTCGGTGCGCTCCGCGGCGGCGTAGTGCCGGCCGGCGTAGGTGCCGCACGACGGGCAGGCCATGTGCGGCTGCCGCAGCTCGTTGCAGTTCGGGCAGGCCGACAGCACGGTGGCGGTCGTCTTCCAGTTCGCCCGGCGCGAGCGGGTGTTGGAGCGCGACGTCTTCCGCTTCGGGACAGCCACGTCAGTTCTCTCTCTGTGCGTCGGTCTTCGCCGGTGCCGGGTCGGCACCGAGGCCCTGCAGCGCCGACCAGCGAGGGTCGACGACGTCGTGGTGGTGACCCGGGTGGTCTGCGAGCCGCACCCCGCACTCGGAGCACAGACCCGGGCAGTCCTCCCGGCACACCGGCTGGAACGGCAGCACCGGCACCAGCGAGTCGAGCACCGCGGGCTCGAGGTCGAGGTGATCGCCCTCCAGCTCGCGCACGTCGTCCTCGTCGACGTCCTCGGCGGGACGCTTGTCGGAGTACGCGTAGAGCTCCTGGACGTCGGCCTCGACGTCCTGCTCGACCGCGATGAGGCAGCGGCCGCACTCCCCGACCGCGTGCCCCCGCACGGAGCCGCTGACGAGCACACCCTCCATCACCGCCTCGAGCCGGAGCTCGAGCTGCAGGGTCGAGCCCTGCGGCACGGCGATGACGTCGGTGCCGATGTCGGACGGCGCCGGCACCTCGCGGGACACCTTGATCATCGTGCCCGGTCGACGACCCAGCTCGTGCACATCGAGCACGAGCGGGCCACGCGGGTCGAGAGTGATCGTGATCTCCTGGAGCTGTCGTCACCGACTGACACGGCCGGGGCAGACCTCGCCCAGACCGACGTCCGACGATACCGGACGCCGCGCCCTCGCCCCAACTCGCGCCCCTCGCGCCCCACCTCCGTCGGCGCAGGGTGCCCCCGTGCCGTTCGCGTCGGCGCAGGGTGCCCCCGTGTCGTCCGTGATGGCGCAGGGTGCCCCCGTGCCGTTCGCGTCGGCGCAGGGTGCCCCCGTGCCGTCTGTGGTGGTGCAGGGTGCCCCCGTGCCGTTCGTGTCGGCGCAGGGTGCCCCCGTGCCGTTCGAGGTGGCGCAGAGTGCCCCCGCGCCACGAGGGCCCCGTCAGGACGCGGGGTCGGCCTCGTCGTCGTCGCGGCGGTGCTGGGCGGTGACGCGCTCGGCGAGGTGCTCGCGGCCGCGGCGCACCTGCTGGGCGAGCTTGTCGAGAGTGACCTCGAAGTCGGCGAGCTTGCGGTCGACGTAGTCGTCGGCGTCGGTGAGCAGGCGGGTGGCCTCGACCTCGGCCTGCTGCTGCACGTGGGCGGCGCGGGTGCGGGCGGCGGTGACGACCTCGGTCTCCTCGACGAGCCGGTCGTGCTCGGCCTGGGCGTGCTGCAGCAGCCGCTCGGCCTCGACCCGTCCCTGGTCGACGACGGCCTCGCGGTCGGCGAGCACGGCGTCGGCGTGCGTGAGCTCCTCGGGCAGCAGCTCGCGCAGCTCGTCGAGCAGGGCGAGCAGGTCGGCCCGGTGCACGATCGCCGACGCCGACATCGGCACCGCCCGGGCGTCCTCGACGAGCGCGGTGATCTCGTCGAGCTTGTCGTGCACGTCCACGCGGGTCCTCTCGTCGGGGGTCAGCCGCGCTGCCGGTCGGCGAGCGCCTGGCGCACGGCGTCCGGCACCAGGCCGGTGACGTCGCCACCGTAGGCGCTGACCTGCTTGACCAGGCTGCTCGACACGTGCGCGAAGCGGGGGTCGCCGGGCACGAACAGGGTCTCGATGCCCGTCAGGTGCCGGTTCATCAGCGCCATCGGCAGCTCGTACTCGAAGTCGGCGCTGCTGCGCAGACCCTTCACGACGGCGGCGGCGTCGACGTCGCGGCACACGTCGACGAGCAGCCGGTTGGCGAAGGCCTCGACGCGCACCGCCGCCGCGTCGACGCCCACCTCGCGCAGCCCGGCCTCGAGCAGCCGCACCCGCTCCTCGACCGGGAACGCACCCTGCTTGTCGGGGTTGTGCAGCACGGCGACGACGACCTCGTCGCACAGCGCCGTGGCCCGGGCGACGACGTCGAGGTGCCCGGAGGTGACCGGGTCGTACGACCCGGGGCAGACGCAGCGGCGCACCCGGCGAACCTAGCGCCTCGGCGGTCAGGCGGTGAGCAGCCCCACGCCGAGCGCGACCAGGCCGACGGCGAGGCTGGCGGCGCCGAGCCAGACGAGCACGATCAGCCGGTTGGGGCGGTGCACGTCGCGACCGAGGACCGACAGGAAGAACCCCGCCGGCAGCAGGATCGCCGCGAGCGGCACGGCCTTGGTGGCGAGCGCGCGCCAGACGCCGTCGAGGTCGGTGGCGCTGACGAGCAGCTGCGCGAGGACGCCGAGCACCACCAGCACGCCCGCGTGGGCGTGCCCGGCCCGCGAGAACGAGCGCTGCAGCTCGGTGGCGGGCACGGTGCCGCGCGCCAGCTTCAGCACGTACGTGCCGCCGTACTCGACGGCGACCAGCGTGAGCAGCAGGACGCCGGCGGTGCTGCGGGCGTCGGCGGCGAGCTCGAAGGTGGCGGTCACGGCGCGCTCGCCGCCTCGGCCTCGGCGGTCGCTTTCGCCAGGCCGGCGACCGGCATCGCGACGTACCGCGACTCGTGGCCGCCGGCCGGCACGTCGTAGGTCTCGTGCCAGATGCCGACGCTGCCCGACCCCTTGCGCGCCCTGGCGTTGTACGCGCGCCAGGCCGGGCGGTGCGCCCGGCCGTCGTCGCGGGCGTAGGCCCACAGCTGCTCGCGGCTGGCCCAGTACTGCACGACGACCGGTCCACCTGCGCCGAGCAGCGTGCGGACGCCGAGCAGACCGGACGTCGGGTCGCTCAGCAGCTCGCGCAGCATCCTCGGCATGGCCGAGAACACCGGCCACCACTCGTCGGGTCGCCACCACCGGGTGACCCGCATGCCGATCATGAAGACCACGACGCCGCCGTCGTGCGCGTGCGTCCGGCGGGTGGGGAGCGAGTGCGGCACGACGGCCTCCGTCAGCTAGAGAGTGCTGCTCCCCAATATTGGAGAGTGCTACTCTCCGTTGTCAACGACTGGAGGCAGATGCGCATCTCGGAGCTGTCGCGCCGCAGCGGCGTGCCCGTCGCGACCGTCAAGTACTACCTGCGCGAGGGGCTGCTCCCGCCCGGCACGCCGACGTCCCGCACGCAGGCGCAGTACGACGAGGAGCACGTCCGGCGGCTGCGGCTGGTGCGGGCGCTGCTGGACGTCGGGGGGCTGAGCGTCGCCACCGCCCGTGCGGTGCTCGCCACCGTCGACGCCCCGCCCGACAGCTGGCACGACCTGCTCGGTGCCGCGCACGCGACCCTGCCGGTGCGCGGCGGCGCGGACGACGGCGAGCCCGAGCACGCGCTGGCGGCGGTGTCCGAGCTGGGCTGGCACCTCGAGCCCGGCACGCCCGCGCTGTGGTCGCTCGAGAAGTCGCTCGACGCCGTCGACGCGGCCGGGGTGCCGATGACCGACGAGCGGCTGCACGCGTACGGGCGGGCGGCCGAGGAGGTGGCCGAGGTCGACGTCGGCGGGTCGCCCACCGCGTCCCCGATCGAGGCGGCGCTGTACGTGGTGCTCGGCACGGTGCTCTACGAGCCGGTGCTGCTCTCGCTGCGCCGGCTGGCGCACGTGCACGTCAGCGCCCGGCTGTTCCGCGACCGCACCTAGTCCCCTCGGGCCCGGGGGTCGTGCAGGTGCTGCTCGAGCCGGGTGGCCAGCAGGCGCAGGCTGCGCCGGGCCGCGCGGGTCACCGGCTGGTCGAGCGCCTCGACCTCGAGCGGCCACGGGTCGGCGGTGCGGATCTCCAGCACCGGCCCGGTCACCGGCTCCTGGAACTGCGGGCGCGGCGTCGAGCCGTGCGTCACCGCGACCCCGGTGACCTGCGACCAGTCGAGGTGCTGCCGGCTGAACGCCTCGATGACGTCGAGCCCGCGCGGCGTGACCTCGAGCCGCGGCACCCAGCACAGCAGCCACCCGAGAGCGGCCACCAGCAGCGCGACCGCGACTCCGAGCAGCGCGTCGCCGGGCCACCGCTGCCACGGCACGCCGTCGCGCCCCAGCCAGGGCAGCCCCACGACGACGAGCCCCCCGAGCACGACGCCGAACCCGACCAGCACCCACAGCCCGACGACGGTGCTGGCCAGTCGGTACGCGCCGTACGGGTCGCCGGCGCCGCGCCGCACGACGAGACCCGGGTACGACTGCGGGCGGCTCACGGCCTGGTGCGGGCGAACCACAGCCGCGTGGTGCCGTACTGCTTGTCGCCGTCGTCGTGCAGCACGTCCGGCCAGGCCGGGCGGGTGCTGCGGTTCGCGCGCTCGACCACCACCAGCGCGTCGTCGGCGAGCCAGCCGCCGTCGGCCAGCAGCTGCAGCACGCGCGCGACGGCGTCGTCCGGCAGCGGGTAGGGCGGGTCGGCGAGCACCAGGTCGGCGGGCTCGGGGGCGGGCCGCGCGAGGGCCCGCTCGACACTGTCGGCCACGACGCGCGCGCCCGGCAGCCCGGCCGTCGACACGTTGGCGCGCAACGCCTTCACCACGTGCGGCGCCTGCTCGACCAGCAGCGCCGACCTGGCGCCGCGGCTGAGCGCCTCGAGCCCGAGGGCGCCGGTGCCGGCGTACAGGTCGAGCACCACGGAGCCGTCGAGCCAGCCGCCCGACTCGAGCCGGCTGAACAGCGCCTCGCGCACCCGGTCGGACGTCGGTCGGGTGTCGCGGCCCGCGGGCGTGATCAGCCGGGTGCCGCCCGCCGTCCCGGCGATGAGGCGGGTCACCCGCGGTCCAGGAACTCCTCGCGGCCACCGGCCGCGAGGTCGTCGAGCAGGGTCGCCAGGTCGGGGTGGGCGGCCAGGTCGGGATCGGTGTCGAGCAGCTCGGCCGCGTCGGCGCGGGCGTCGGCGATGACGTCCTCGTCGCGCAGCACCCGCAGCAGCTTCAGCGACGACCGGACGCCGGACTGCGAGGCCCCCAGCACGTCGCCCTCGCGGCGCAGCTCGAGGTCGACGCGGGCCAGCTCGAACCCGTCGGTCGTGGACGCCACGGCGTCGAGCCGCTCGCGGGCGGGCGTCCCGGGCGGTGCGTCGGTGACGAGCAGCGCCAGCCCGGGCGCGCTCCCCCGCCCGATCCGGCCGCGCAGCTGGTGCAGCTGCGAGATGCCGAACCGGTCGGCGTCCATCACCACCATGACCGTCGAGTTCGGCACGTCGACGCCGACCTCGACGACGGTCGTGGCCACCAGCACGTCGATCTCGCCGCGCGCGAACGCCGCCATCGTCGCCTCCCGCTCGTCGACCGGCAACCGTCCGTGCAGCAGCCCGAGCCGCAGCCCGTCGAGCACCGGCATGGCCTGCAGCGCCTCGAGCACGTCGACGGCCGCGAGCGGTGGCCGACGCTGCTCCTCGTCGTCGTCCGGTGGGGGCTCGTCGCCGTCCTCGGCGCCGGCGTCGCCGATCCGCGGGCAGACGACGAACGCCTGGTGGCCGGCGTGCACCTCCTCGCGCACCCGCTGCCAGGCGCGGTCGAACCACGCCGGCTGGTCGGACGGGACGACGACGGTGCTGATCGGCGAGCGCCCGGCCGGCAGCTCGGTGAGGGTCGACGTCTCGAGGTCGCCGAACACGGTCATGGCCACGGTGCGCGGGATCGGCGTCGCCGTCATCACCAGCAGGTGCGGCGGCCGGGAGGCCTTGGCGCGCAACGCGTCTCGCTGCTCGACGCCGAACCGGTGCTGCTCGTCGACGACCACGAGGCCGAGGTCGGCGAACTGCACGTGCTGCTGCAGCAGGGCGTGCGTGCCGACCACGATGCCCGCCTCGCCGGACGCCGCCTGCAGCAGCTGCCTGCGTCGGACGGCGGCGGGCTGGGAGCCGGTGAGCAGCCCGACGCGGGTGCCGACGTCGCTGCCGCCGAGCATGCCCGCTTCGGCCAGGTCGCCGAGCATCGCGGTGATCGAGCGGTGGTGCTGCACGGCGAGCACCTCGGTGGGGGCCAGCAGCGCGGCCTGCCCGCCGGCGTCGACGACCGCGAGCATCGCGCGCAGCGCCACGAGCGTCTTGCCCGACCCGACCTCGCCCTGCAGGAGCCGGTGCATCGGTCGGCTCTGCGCCAGGTCGGCGGCCACCTGCTCGCCCACCTCGCGCTGGCCGGCCGTCAGCTCGAACGGCAGCCGCGCGTCGAAGGCGTCGAGCAGCCCTCCCGGCCGGGCCACGCGCGGGGTCGCCGTCAGCGCGGCGTTCGCCAGCCGGCGGCGCAGCAGCGCGGCCTGCAGCACGAACGCCTCCTCGTAGCGCAGCCGGTGCCGCGCGACGTGCGGCTGCTCGAGGTCTGCGGGCGCGTGCACCCGCTGCAGCGCCGTGCGCAGGTCGAGCAGCCCGCGGCGCGCACGGACGTCGGCCGGCAGCGGGTCGGGCAGCACGGGCAGGGTCTCGACGATCGGGCGGAGCGCCGCCGCCAGCTGCCACGACTGGATGCCGGCCGCCGCGGGGTAGATGACGACCGGTCGCTGGGCGCGCTCGGCGGCGTCGGCGGCGTCCTCGTCGTCGCGCAGCACCTCGTAGAGCGGGTGCGCCAGCTGCCGCTTGCCGCGGTAGAGCCCGACCTTGCCGGAGAACAGCGCCAGCGTGCCGACGGGCAGGTCGCGCTCGTAGATCGCGGCCATCCCCTGGTGCGGTGCGAAGAACACGAGATCGAGCTCGCTGCTGCCGTCGCTGATGACGACGTTCACCACCGCGCCCCGCCGCTGCTGCATGCGGCGCGAGGTCAGCTGCTTGACCCGTGCGACGACGGTGACGTGCTCGTCGAGCTCGAGGCGGCCGAGGTCGGTGAGCTCGCCCTTCGCGGCGTACTTGCGCGGGTAGTGCCGCAGCAGCTGCCCGACGGTCGTGATGCCGAAGGCCTGCTCGACCGCCTTCGCGACCTTCGCGCCGGCCCGTCGCGCGACGTCGGTGTGCAGCTCGGCGCGGCCGCGCGCGAGGTCGTCGGTCTCGGCCGGGGCGCTCACTCGACCCCCAGCAGCAGCACCGACGACGGCTGGCCGCCGTCGACGACGTGCACCTCGACGTCGGGCCGGCCCTCGGCCACCCGCGCCCGCACCATCTCGGCGGCCCGGCTCGCGTCGTCGTCGGCACCGGTCACGAGCGTCAGCAGCTCGCCCCCGTCGGCGAGCAGGCGCTCGGCGACCTCGACCGACACCTCGCAGGGGTCGCTGCCGTGCACCACGGCACCCGCGTCGCCACCCAGTCGGCCGGTCGCAGCATCCGGCGCCGGACGCAGCACGCTGGCGTACCGCGTCGCCGCCGCGGCCGCCGACATCCGCACCAGGGCCTCGGACGCCGTCGCCTCCGGGTCGAGCACCGCGAGCGCCGCGAGCACCTGCACCGGCGCGTGCGTCGTGAGGACGACGACCGTCAGGCCGTGCGAGCGGGCGACCCGACCGGCCTCACCCGCCGCCGCGAACGCCGACCGCTCCCCCGGCAGCAGCGCCGCGACCGGCGCCGACCCGGCGGCCGCCTCGACGGCGTCCAGCAGCTCGGCCGCGGTCGGTGGGCCGTCGTCACGGCGCACCACGACCGCGCCGCAGCGCTCGAGCAGCAGCGCCTGCCCCGCGCCGTCCGCCACCGCGACCAGCCCCAGCGCGCTCGGCCCGGTCGGGCCGGCGGGTCCGGTCACGCCGTCGAGCTGCCCGTCGAGCGGCTCCGGCGTCGGATCCGCGGACTCGCGGACGGAGCCCTCGCCGGCAGGCACGAGGGTGGTGACCCGCACCTCGTGCGGCCGGCCCGCAGCCTCGCCCGCAGCGAGCACGGCGTCGACGTCGTCGGTGTGCACGTGCACGTTCCACAGCCCGTCGCCGCCCACGACCACGACGGCGTCGCCCAGCTCGGCGAGGCGCGCGCGCAGGGCGGCGACGGCGGGCTCGTCGGCGTCGAGCAGGAACATCACCTCGGTGCCCGGCCCCGCGTAGCCCACGGCCGGGGCGTGCGGGCCGCCGGTCGCCTCGGGCGTCTCCGGGTCGGCACGCTCCACCGGGTCGGGCTCGGGTGCCGGGTCGCCGCGCACGACGTCGCGGAGCGCCTCCAGCACCACGACGAGCCCGCTGCCTCCGGCGTCGACCACCCCGGCGCTGGCCAGCGCGGCCAGCTGGCGCGGCGTCCGGCGCACCGCGGAG
>NZ_BAAHBM010000085.1:0-13020 GCF_054776675.1 Angustibacter aerolatus | reverse complement strand
CGCGCGACGCGGACGCCTCGCGCTGGGCCCGCGAGGTGCTGCGGGTCGCGGGCGACCTCGAGCTCGCCGACGTGCTGGCCGACGCGACCACGACGCTCGCGCAGCTCGAGCGCCGCGGCGACGAGCCGGACGCCGTCGTGCGCACGCTGCAGGCGGCGGTGCGCAGCGCGCGGGAGGGCGACGAGCCGAACGCCGAGCTGCGCGGGCTCTACAACATCGGGTACGTCCACTACGAGATCGGCCGGCTGCGCGAGGCGCTGGCGGCGTACGACGCGTGCGCCCAGCGGGCCCGCGAGGTCGGGCGGCCCTGGGCGCCGTACGGCGTCGACGGTCGCTACATGGCCGTCGTCGTGGCCGACGTGATGGGCGACTGGGACGGCGCGCTGGCGCGTGCCGACACCTCGGGCGAGCAGCCGCCGACCGAGCCCGCCGCCATGCTGACGGCGGTGGCCGCGACGGTGCTGGCCGGTCGCGGCGAGCGCGACCGCGGGCTCGCCGTCGTCGACGCGTCCCGCCCGTCGTGGCGGCGCGACGGCGGGGTGGCGGTGGTCGCCGCGGCCGGCGCGATCGACCTGCACGGCGACGCGGGTGAGGTGGACGCCGCGGTCGCGGTGCACGACGAGGTGGTCGCGCTCGTGAGCGACCTGTGGCAGGAGCCGGACTTCCAGGCACGGATGCGGTTCAGCGGACTGCTGCTCGGCCAGCTGGCGAGCGCCGCGGCCACGGCGACCGGCGCGGTGCGGGCGCGCCGCGCCGAACGGGCCGACGAGCTGCTGGCGGCGGCCGAGCGGGCCGACGCGGCGGCCCGGCTGGCCGGTCACCCGCCGGGCGTCGAGGGCCGGGCCTGGCTGGCGCGGGCGGGGGCGGAGCACGCGCGGCTGCGCTGGCTGGCCGGGGTCGACGAGCCGGTGCTCGACGACGTGGTCGAGCTGTGGCGCGCGACCGTCGAGCTGTTCGAGCGCTTCGGCCACGTCTTCGAGACCGCGCGCTCGCGGGCGCGGCTGGGCGCCGTGCTGCAGGCGGCCGGGCGACAGGCCGAGGCGGCGGTCGAGCTCGACGGCGCGCTCGCCGCCGCCGAGCGGCTGGGTGCGACGCCGTTGCTGGCCGAGCTGCAGCGCACCGGTGCCACGGCCCGGACGGCGCGGCGCAGCGACCCGGCGTCCGACGCCCTGACCGCCCGGGAGCAGGAGGTGCTGGCCCTCGTCGCGCAGGGGCGCAGCAACGGCGAGATCGGTCGGCACCTGTTCATCAGCACCAAGACCGCGAGCGTGCACGTGTCGAACATCCTGGCCAAGCTGCAGGCGACGAGCCGCACCGAGGCGGCCGCCGTCGCCCGCGAGCGCGGCCTGGTCTAGCTAGCCGGCCCGCCCGGCGGTGTTGCTGCGGGCCAGCAGCCACAGCAGGTACGGCCCGCCGACGACCCCGGTGAGCACGCCCACCGGCACCTGCAGCGGTCCGAGGAAGTGCGCGCCCACGGCGTCCGCGACGACGGTGACCAGGGCGCCGACCAGCGCCGCGGGCAGCAGCACCGCGCCGGTCGACCGGGTGAGCCGACGGGCGACCGGCGCCGCGACCAGCGCCACGAACGGCACCGGTCCGGCGACCCCGACCGACACGGCGGCCAGCACGACGACCAGGGCGAGCACCGCCAGCCGCACCCGCTCGACCGGCACGCCGAGCGCGGCCGCGGAGTCGTCGCCCAGCTCGAGCGCCCGCAGCCGGCGGGCCGCCGGGGGCAGCAGCACCGCGGCCAGCACCAGCCCGACCGCCGCGAGCCGGACGTCGGCCCAGCCCACCGAGTTCAGGCTGCCGGTCAGCCAGAAGAACGCGCGCTGCGTCTCGACCGCCGGCCGCAGCGTCAGCACGTACGACGTCGCGGCCTCGCACACCGCCGCGACCGCCACCCCGACCAGCACGAACCGGTAGCCCGACACGCCCCCTCGCCACGCCAGCGCGTACATCAGGACGGCGGCGACCAGCGCGCCGCCGATCGCCAGCGGGGCGAGGGCCGGCCCGCCGAGGCCGAGCAGCAGGATGCCGACCGCCGCGGAGGCCGAGGCGCCGCTGGTGACGCCGATGACGTCGGGGCTGGCCAGCACGTTGCGGGTCACCGACTGGAACACCCCGCCCGAGACGCCGAGCAGCGCCCCGACGGCGACGGCGGCCAGCTCGCGGGGCAGTCGCAGCCGCTGCAGCACGAAGGTGGTGGCGGTGTCGCCCTGACCGACCAGGCCGCGGGCGACGTCGAGCAGCGGCAGCCGGAAGTCGCCGAGCGACAGCGCCACGCAGCAGAGCACGAGCAGCGCCACGAGCAGCGCGAGCACGACGCCGCCGGACCGCGCGCTGCGCCGCCGCCGGGCCCGGACGACGGCCTCGACCTGCGCGGCGATCCCGTCGTCCGTGGTCGACGGGGAGGTCACGAGGCGCCCACCCGGCTGCGGCGCACGAGCGCGACGAGCACCGGCGCGCCGACCAGCGCGGTGACCACGCCCGCCTGCAGCTCGCCGGGAGGTGCGACGACCCGGCCCACGACGTCGGCGGCGAGCACCAGCGCGCAGCCCAGCACCGCGGCGTACGGCAGCAGCCAGCGGTGGTCGGGTCCGGTCACCGAGCGCGCCAGGTGCGGCACGGCCAGTCCGACGAAGACGAGCGGACCGGCCGCGGCGGTGGCGGCGCCGCAGAGCAGCACGACCGCGACGACACCCGTGGCGCGGATCAGGGCGACGCGCGCGCCCAGCGCCCGGGCCACGTCGTCGCCGAGGGTCAGCGCGTTCAGCGACGGCCCGACCGCGAGGGCCACCACCACCCCCACGACGAGGAAGGGGGCGACCTGGGCGGCGACGTCGAGGCCCCGGCCGGTGAGCGAGCCGATCGTCCAGAACCGGTAGAGGTTCAGGGCGTCGAGGTCGCGCAGCACGACCAGCGTCACCACCGAGCCGAGCGTCGCGGTGAGGGCGGCCCCGGCCAGCGCGAGCTTCACCGGGGTGGCGCCGTCGCGGCCGAGCGAGCCGACGGCGTACACGACCAGCGAGGCGACCAGCGCCCCGGCGAACGCGAACCACACGTAGCCGGACGGCGTGGCGACGCCCAGGAACGAGATGGCGCAGACGACGGCGAGGGCCGCGCCCTGGTTGACGCCGAGCAACCCCGGGTCGGCGAGCGGGTTGCGGGTCAGGCCCTGGGCCACCGCGCCCGCGAGCCCCAGCGCGACGCCGACCAGCAGCCCGACGACGGTGCGCGGCACCCGCAGGTCGCGGACGACGACGGCGTCGGCGCTGTCGGCGTCGGCGTGCCGCAGGGCCTGCCAGACGACGTCGAGCGGCACCGACCGCGAGCCGACGGCCAGGCTCAGGCCGATCAGCACCACGACGAGGAGCGCGGCGAGCGCCAGGCCGAGGGCCAGCGACCGGTGCGAGCGACGGGCCCGGCGGACGGCGGGCGCGGGCTCCGTCGCGGGTGGGCTGGACACCGACGCTGCTCCTCCAACTAAGGTAAGGCTAACCTTGCAGAGCGCACGGTACCGCACCCGCCGTCCCCACTCACAGGAGCGACCCGATGACCGCACGCCCCCTCCCGTCCGCCCTCTCGCGCCGCAGCCTGCTGCTCGGCGGTCTGGCCGCGGTGGGCGCCGGCACGCTGGCCGCCTGCGGCTCGTCGTCCGACACGCCTGCGGCAGCAGGCGGCAGCGCGTCGGGCGGCACCGGCTTCCCCGTGACGATCGAGCACAAGTACGGGTCGACCACCGTCGAGCAGGCGCCGAAGCGGGTGCTGTCGCTGGGCTACACCGACCACGAGGTGCTGCTGGCGCTCGGCATCGTGCCGGTCGGCGTGATCCAGTGGATCCCCGAGTGGAAGCAGGGCGTCTCCACGTGGTCGGTGCCGAAGCTGGACGGCGCCACGCCGGCGCTGTTCGGGTACGAGCTGGACTTCGACAAGGCGGCGTCGCTGCGGCCCGACCTCATCCTGAACGTCGGCTTCGACGCCGACCAGAAGACCTACGACACCTTGAAGGCGCTGGCGCCCACCATCGAGCCGCCGAAGGGCGTCAAGCCCTACGGCGTGGCCTGGGAGCAGATGACGGAGCTGGTGTCGAAGGCCGTCGGCCGCGAGGCGGACGGCGCGAAGCTCATCGCCGACACCAAGGCGCTGCTCACCAAGACGGCCGCCGACAACGCGTCGTTCAAGGGCCGGACGTTCGCCATCGGCAACATCAGCGGGTCGGACCTCAGCTACTTCACGAAGACCGACATCCGCTCGCAGCTGCTGCAGCAGCTGGGGTTCGTGACCAACGACTACTTCGCGAAGCTCGAGAACGACGACTTCTACGGCACCCTCTCGGCCGAGCAGGCCGACGTGCTCGACGCCGACGTGCTGGTCTTCTTCGGTGAGCCGGAGGACACCAAGGAGTCGATCCTGCAGCGCGTGCCGTCGATGGGCACCGTGCCGGCGTTCAAGGAGGACCGCACGGTGCTCGTCACCGACCTCGAGGACTCGATGGCGTTCTCGGCCGCGTCGGTGCTCAGCATCCCGCTCGCCCTCGACGCGATCGTGCCCGAGGCCAAGCGCATCACCGCCTGACGCCGTGCCCGGGCGCCGTCACGGCTGGCGGCGCCTGGCCTGCGTCATCGCGACCACGCCGCCGAGCCCCATGATCGCCAGCGGAGCCACCACGATGCCGAGCGCCAGCAGCGGGTAGCTGCGGCGGACGGCCGCGCCGACGAGCAGCGCGACGTCGAGCACCACGAACACCGCCGTGCTCGCCAACGCCCTGCGGCGCAGGGCTTTCGGCTGCCTCGCGGTCCTCGCCCGACCGGACGGTCTGCTCGAGGGCGTGACGGCGACCTCGCGCGTCGTGGCACTGAACCCGCGGGCGAACAGTCGGCGGCCGAGCAGCACGACCGCACCCAGCACGAGCAGCAGCTGCGCCAGCCCGACACCGAGCTCGGGCCCGTCGCCGCGGGCGTCGACGAAGCGCAGCGCCACCGCTCCGGCGAGCAGCACGACGCCGAGCACCACCCAGTGCGGCCGCGACCAGCGGCGGGCGCGGTCTGCCCAGACCTGCTGCGGCACAGCAGGTCTAGAAGCCCGCGACGGCGTGCGGGCGGTACGGCGCCTCGAGCTGCGCCACCTCGTCGTCGGTCAGCTGCAGGTCGAGCGCGGCGACGGCGTCCTCGAGGTGCGACACCTTGCTGGCACCGACGATCGGGGCGACCGCCGGGCGGCGCAGCACCCAGGCCAGCGCGACCTGCGCGCGCGGCACACCGCGCTGCTGCGCCACCGCGCCCACGGCGTCGACGATCTCGCGGTCGCCGTCGACGTAGAGGGTGCGGCCGAACTCGTCGGTCTGCGAGCGCTCGGTCTCGTCGTCCCAGTCGCGGGCCAGCCGGCCGCGAGCGAGCGGGCTCCACGGCAGCACGCCCAGCCCCTGGTCCTCGCAGAGCGGCAGCATCTCGCGCTCCTCCTCGCGGTTGAGCAGGTTGTAGTGGTCCTGCATCGAGACGAAGCGCGTCCACCCGTTGCGCTCGGCCACGTGCAGCGCCTTCGACAGCTGCCACGCCCACATCGACGACGCCCCGACGTACCGCGCCTTGCCCGCCTTCACGACGTCGTGCAGCGCCTCGACCGTCTCCTCGATCGGCGTCAGGGGGTCCCAGCGGTGGATCTGGTAGAGGTCGACGTGGTCGGTGCCGAGCCGGCGCAGGCTCGCGTCGATCTCGGTCATGATCGCCTTGCGCGACAGGCCCTTGCCGTTCGGCCCCTCGTGCATCTGACCGTGCACCTTCGTCGCGATGACCACCTCCTCGCGACGGGCGGACGACGCGAGGAACCGGCCGACGATCTCCTCGCTCGACCCGTCGGAGTAGACGTTCGCGGTGTCGAACGTGGTGATGCCGAGGTCGAGGGCGCGCCGCAGGATCGGCTGGCTCGCCTCCTCGTCGAGCGTCCACGTGTGGTTGCCGCGGCCGGGGTCGCCGAACGTCATGCACCCCAGCACGATCCGCGAGACGTCGAGGCCGGTGCGTCCGAGCTTGGTGTACTGCACGAGGTGTCTCCCTAGACCGTGTCGGTGAGCGGTGCGTGGTCGCGCCACGAGTGCTCTGGCTCGTAGCCCAGCAGGCGTCGCGCCTTGTCGATCGAGATGAGCGTGCCGGTGCCGTCGACGTCGCCGCGCAGCTCGACGTCCGGGAACAGCTGTGCCGCAAGGGTCCTGGACGACTCGAGCATGACCGTGTCGGCGTTCGCGATGTTGAACACGTGCGCGCCGGTGGCGTCCCACTCGAGCGCCCGACGCACCGCCTGGGCGCCGTCGCGCGCGTCGATGTAGCCCCAGGCGTTCCACGCGCGCACCGACGGGTCGGCCTGCCACTCGGTGAACCCGGCGTACTCGTCGACCTCCATGACGTTCGAGAACCGCAGCCCCACGAACGTCATCGACGGCTCCCAGCGCGCGAAGTCCTCCGCGATCGTCTCGCCCACCAGCTTCGACAGCGAGTACGACGACGCCGGGCGCGGCCGGTACTCCTCGTCGACCGGCAGGTACGGCGGGGGAGCGTCGGCGCTGAACGGCAGCCCGAGCACGGTCTCGCTGGACGCCCAGACCACCCGCTGGATGCCGAGCGACCGCGCCGCCGCGAACACGTTGTAGGTGCTCACCGCGTTGTTCTCGAACAGCGCCGCGTTCGCCGCCAGCCCCGGCGCGGGCACGGCGGCCAGGTGCACCACGGCGTCGACGGTGCCGTGCCGGTCGTCGAGCGACCCGAGCACCTCGAGGGTCTGCCCGTAGTCGCTGAGGTCGGCCGCGGTGAAGCCGGGCGTGTACCCCGTGCTGCCCACGCGGTCGACCGAGTGCACCTCGTGACCCTGCTCGACGAGGTGCGTCACCACCGCCCGCCCGAGCTTGCCCGCCGTGCCGGTCACCGTGATCGTCGCCATGCCGCCAGGCTGCCGCACCCGCCGTCCGCCCGCCCGCCGGGGGTGCCGTCGCGGATCGACGTCCGAGGGGCCGGCGGCGCGTGAGAGGGTGCGCGGCATGGACGCTGACGTCGTCGTGGTGGGCGCCGGGCTGGCCGGGCTGGTGGCCACCGCCGAGCTGGTCGACGCCGGACGCCGGGTCGTCGTGGTCGACCAGGAGCCGCCGCAGCACGTGGGCGGGCAGGCGTTCTGGTCGTTCGGCGGGCTGTTCCTCGTCGACAGCCCCGAGCAGCGGCGGATGGGCGTCAAGGACTCGCGCGAGCTGGCGCTGCAGGACTGGTTCGGCACCGCGGGGTTCGACCGCGAGCGCGAGGACCGGTGGCCGCGGCGGTGGGCCGAGGCGTACGTCGACTTCGCGGCGGGTGAGAAGCGGTCGTGGCTGCGGTCGCAGGGCGTCTCGTTCTTCCCCGTCGTCGGCTGGGCCGAGCGCGGGGGGTACCTCGCCGACGGGCCGGGCAATTCGGTGCCGCGGTTCCACATCGTGTGGGGCACCGGCCCGGGCGTCGTCGAGCCGTTCTGGCGCCGGGTCAAGGTGGGCATCGAGCGCGGCCTGGTGCGCATGGCGTTCCGGCACCGCGTCGACGAGCTGCTCGTGCACGACGGTGCGGTCACCGGGGTGCGCGGCACCGTGCTGGCTCCGGACGACGCGCCGCGCGGCGCCCCGACGTCCCGGACGCCGGTGGGCGGGTTCGCGCTGAGCGCGCAGGCCGTGGTCGTGACCTCGGGCGGCATCGGCGGGAACCACGAGCTGGTGCGAGCGGCCTGGCCCGAGCGGCTCGGCACCCCGCCGACGACGATGCTGAGCGGCGTCCCCGACAGCGTCGACGGCCGCATGCTCGGCATCAGCGAGCGGGCCGGCGCCTCGCACGTGAACGCCGACCGCATGTGGCACTACACCGAGGGCATCGAGAACCACAGCCCCGTGTGGCCGATGCACGGCATCCGCATCCTGCCGGGGCCGTCGTCGATGTGGGTCGACGCGACCGGACGCCGCCTGCCGCCGCCGCTGTTCCCCGGCTTCGACACCCTCGGCACGCTCGAGCACATCCGGCGCACCGGGCACGACCACACCTGGTTCGTCACCACCCAGCGCATCGTCGAGAAGGAGTTCGCGCTGTCCGGGTCGGAGCAGAACCCCGACCTGACCGGCCGCGACCTGAAGCTGGTCGCGAGCCGGGTGCGCCCTGGTGCGACCGCCCCGGTCGACGCGTTCCTGCGGCGCGGCGTCGACTTCGTGCTTGCCGGCGACCTGCGCACGCTGGTGCGCGGCATGAACGACCTGGTCGGCGAGCCGCTGGTCGACCACGACGAGCTCGAGCGGCAGGTCGTGGCGCGCGACCGCGAGATCGAGAACCCGTTCGGCAAGGACGCGCAGGTCACCGCGATCCACGGCGCGCGGCGCTACCGCGGCGACCGGCTGATCCGCACCGCCGCCCCGCACCGGCTGCTCGACCGCGCGGCCGGCCCGCTGGTCGCCGTCCGGCTGCACGTGGTGACCCGCAAGTCGCTCGGCGGCCTGGAGACCGACCTGTCGGCGCGGGTGCTGCGCCCGGACGGCGAGCCGCTGCCCGGGCTGTACGCCGCCGGCGAGGTCGCCGGGTTCGGTGGCGGCGGCGTGCACGGCTACCGGTCGCTCGAGGGCACCTTCCTCGGCGGCTGCCTGTTCAGCGGCCGGGTCGCCGGCCGCGCGGTCGCCGCCGCCCTCTGACCCCTGGTGCCGAGATGCGAGCAGCGGTTCACCTCGACTCCGTCGGGTGAACCGCTACTCGCATCTCGGCGTGAGGGCGGCTACTGCTGCGCGGCCCGGACGGCGGCGGTCAGGCCCGCGGGGGTGCGGTCGGCGAGCTCCTTGCCCGCCACCAGCACCGTCGGCGTCTGGTTCACGCCGTCCTTCGACGACTGGTCGGTCACCCGCGCCACCCAGCCGGCGAACTGCTGCTGCTCGATGCACTGCTGCAGCCCGCTGACGCCGGCCTTCGCGGTGAGCGAGACCAGCGTGCTGTCGGGCAGGCCGGCCGAGCCCTCCTCGGGCTGCTGGGCGAACAGCTCGTCGTGCAGCGCCTCGAACCTCGACGGGTCGCGGTCGACCAGGCAGGCGGCGGCGTTCAGCGCCCGGCTCGAGTAGCGGGTGCTGCTGGCGCGGTCGAGGAACGCGATCGGGTGGTACTCGACCTTCACGGTGCCGGCGTCGACGAGCTGCTGCAGCGTCGGGCCGGTCGTGGTCTCGAACGCCCTGCAGGCCGGGCACTGGAAGTCCTCGTAGAGCGTCACGGTCACCGGTGCCGTCGCCCTGCCGGTGGTGACGACGGCGTTCGCGGCGCCGCTGGTGCTGCGCGGGGCCGCGGCCTGCTGCGCGGCGGTCTGCGTCGGCGTCCCCGAGCCCTGGCTGCGCTGCACCAGCAGCGTGACGCCGAGCACCACGACCACCACGGCGGCCACCGCCCCGACCACGATGCCGAGCCGGCGACGTCGCTCGGCCCGTGCCGCGGCGGCGCGGGCGGCCGCGACCTTCTCGGCGCGCTCGTCGCGCGCGCTGCGTCCGGACGTCATGCGAGCTCCTCGTGGTGCGTGGTGGGGGACAGCCAGGTGTCGAGCGAGCGGCGGCTGGTCGGCCAGACGGCCAGGAACGCCGACGCGAGCAGCAGGGCGGCGTCGCGCGCCAGCTCGGGCAGGTAGTGCGTCTGGCCGGCGGCGACGGCACCGCCACCGCCGAAGCAGCCGCAGTCGATGCTGATGCCGCGGGCCCACACCGACGAGATGCCGATGACGAACGCGAGCATCAGCAGGCCGGCGACCCCGGCCGCGTACCGGGTGGCCAGCCCCAGCACCAGCAGGACGGCGACGACGAGCTCGAGCACCGGCAGCGCGTGGCCGACCGCCGGCACCACCGCCTCGGGCAGCAGCCGGTAGGCGCGGACGGCGCGCACCGACTCGGCGGGATCGGGCAGCTTCAGCGCGCCGGCCACGGCCAGCACGGCCGCGACGACGAGCCGCAGCGCGGTGGCGAGCCAGGCTCGCCAGGTGGGGACGTGCACGGGGGCCTCGCAGGGGACGGTTCGGACGACGGGCACCGGGTCGCGCCGGAGCGCGCGAGGCGGCACCGGTTCGCCGGACGCCGCCTCAGGCCGTGGCGGGAGGCGCGCGCAGGCCGACGGCGCCGGGCACCGACCGGGAGCGCAGGCGCGGCCGGTTCGCCGTCCACCGGGCACGGCGGACCGGCACCGAGACCACCGGCGTGCCCGAGAGCGGGCGGACGGCGGCGGCCGGGGCGGTGACGACGGCCGCGACGGCGAGCAGCAGCCGCGGCCCGTGCACGAGGACCAGCACGGCGAGCAGCACCGGCAGCGACCCCTGCGCGAGCAGCGCGAGCGCGTGCGGGGTGCCGGTGGCCGCCCCCGCGGCGTCGAGGCAGCTCGCCACGGCGCCGCCCGGGGTGAGGGCGCCGAGGCCGCCGGTGGTGCCGCAGGCGGTGGGGCTGGTCAGCACGAACCACGAGTGCGTCGCGAGCTGGCCGAGCAGCAGCGCCCCGGGCCGCCGCGACGGGCGCACCAGCGCTGCCGTCAGCAGCCCGGCGCCGGCGTCGAGCAGGGCCTGCATCGTAGGGGTGGCGCCACCCGCGAGGTGCCAGGCCACGAGCGCGACCAGCAGCGCGCCGGCCGCCGCGAGCACGGCCGCGCCGAGACGGCGGGGCAGCTGGCGGGGCACGGTGCCACGCTACGCCGCGGGGCTGGACGCCGGCTGGGAACGGGCTGCGGACCCCGCGCACCGTCGGTCACCCGGCGTGCTGTCGTGGGCTCAGCCGACGGTCGACGCGGCCCGTCGCTCGAGCTCGTCCAGGAACGGTTCGAAGCCCTCGTACACCGGCGCGTGCTGCACCAGGTTGCTGCGGGCGCTGCTCAGGAAGGACGACGCCAGGGCCGCGGCGTGCTGCAGATGGCGCTCGGAGGCGGCCTCGTCGCCCAGCTGGTGCTCGACGACCGCCAGCTCGAGGCTCGTCTCGCCGACCAGGTCGTCGAAGCCGTACCGGCGGCTCGCGGCCAGCGCGGTCACGAGCTGCGTGCGCGCCCGCTCCCGCTCGCCGACGACGCGCAGCAGGCTCCCGGCGCCGAGCCGGTCCTCGATGCTCCACCGCGGCGCCATCTCGGGTTCGATCCGGTCGAACAGGGGCAGCATGCGCTCGACGGCGGCCACGGCGGCCGGGGCATCGCCTCGGGACCAGTGCGCGAGCCCCAGGAATTGCAGGTAGTTCACCCGCAGCACGTCCGAGACCTCGGGGTGCGCGACCGCGGCGTCCAGCTCGGTCACCGACTCGTCGTAGCGCTGGGCCTCGTACAGCACCGTGCCGATCAGGCCGCGTTCGACGTGCCACCGGTCGCCGAAGCGCAGGCGCGCGGCGTCCCGGGTCAGCTCGACGGCGTCGTCGAAGCGCCGCTCGTGCGTGGCGACCACGGCGAGCAGCGGCAGCAGCTTGGCCTCGGCGAGCTGGTCGGCGTGGCGCCTGGCCGACTGCCTGGCCAGCAGCAGGCTCGGTCCCCACGTGCGGCCGAACTCGGGTTCGCTCAGGTACCGGCGCAGTGCGGCCGGCAGGGTGTGTGCGGCCGGGTGGTCGCGGGCGGCTGCCAGGACGACCAGCCGCTGCAGCAGGTCGTCGTGCTCGACCAGCCACCGCGAGGCGCCCGTGGCGTCGATCGCGGCGGCCGCCGCGTCCGGAGCGGCGTCGTGACTGGTCTCGTGCTGGCCGGGGTAGATCAGGTCGACCGTGGCCGCCGTCGTGTCCACGTACCAGTCGAGGACGCGGCCGATCGCGGCCCGCCGGTCCGGCACGGGCAGGTCGACGGCGAGCTCGGCGGCGTGCAGGTGCACCAGGTCGTGCACCGGTGCGGCCAGATGGTGGCTGGCCAGCTCGGCCAGGACGGCGACGGCCCGTCCCTGCTCGAGCTGCAGGGCCGCGGCCAGCACCTGGGGCACGGCGCACTCGACCGGCAGCAGCCCGAGCACCCGGTGCGCGCGGGCCGCGTCCGGGCTCAGGGCCCGCACCGACCAGCCGAGCACGGTGCGCACGTCGACGAGCGGGTCGTCGGGGATCGCCAGCTGCGCCAGCCGGGTCCGCTCGTCCTGCAGCTGCGCGACGACGTCCGGCAGCGAACCCCGCAGCGTGGCGTGGACGTACGACGCGGCGATGCGCAGGGCGAGCGGCCAGCCGCCGCACAGCCGCACCAGCTGCGCGGCCGCCTCCCGATCGGTCGACACGGCCCGGGCGCCGGCGGCCGCGTCGTCGCGGTCGAGCACCCGACCCAGCAGCGCGAGCCCCTCGTCCTCGCCGAGCGGCTCGAGGGCGAGCTCGCGGGCGCCGTCGTGCACGACGAGCCCGGTGAGCACCCGTCGGGTGGTGACGAGGGTGACGCTGTCGGGCGACGCCGTGCGCAGCGCGCGCACGGAGTCGGCGTCCGGCACGTCGTCCAGCAGCAGCAGCACCTTGCGGTCGGCGAGCACCGACCGCAGCAGCGCCGACTGGTCGTCGACGTCGGACGGCTGCTCCTCCAGCGCGATCCCGAGGCTGCTCAGCAGCCCGGGCAGGACGTCGCTCCCGGTGCGGGTGCGCGCGCTGTGGTCGAAGGCGCGGAAGGCGACGTAGAGCTGTCCGCCCGGGAACCGCCTGGCCAGCTGGTGCCCGGCGTGCACGGCCAGCGCCGTCTTGCCGAGCCCCCCGGAGCCGCGGATGACCAGGAGCGACCCCTGGCCGCCCGACGACGCCCCGAGCCACGACTCGATGCGCGCCAGCTCGGCCTCCCGGCCGACGAAGACCCCGGCCGCGGGCGGCAGCTGGCGCGGTGCGATGCCCGGCACGAGCGGTGCCACCGGGCCGTCGGCGGTGGTGGCAAGCCGGGTCGCCAGCCGGCGCAGGCCAGGCCCCAGCTCGATGCCGAGGTCGTCCTGCAGCGCGGTGCGGATGCGCTGCAGCTCGGCGAGGGCCTGGCTGCGGCGCCCGGCCGCTGCCAGCGCGGTGACCAGGAGCTCGCCGGCCCGTTCCTGCAGCGGGTCGGCGTG
>NZ_BAAHBM010000084.1:0-13172 GCF_054776675.1 Angustibacter aerolatus | reverse complement strand
GCTCGCGGGCCAGCTGCTCGGCCCGCTCGGCCTCCGCCTGCCGGGCGGCCTCCTCGGCCTCGCGGCGCGCCTGCTCCTCGGCTGCCCGCCGGGCGGCCTCGAGCTCGGCCTGGCGCGCCGCTTCTGCGGCCTCGGCCGCCTCACGCGCCTCCCGCTCGGCGCGGGCCACCGGCGACTCGGGCAGCACGTCGCCGAGCCGGGTCACCACCTGCTGGTGCAGCTCGGCGGGGTCGAGCCCGGCGTCGAGCACCAGGTAGCGCGAGGGCGCCCGTCGGGCCAGCTGCAGGAAGCGGTCGCGGACCCGCGCGTGGAAGTCGTCGGGCTCGGCCTCGAGCCGGTCGTGTGTGTCGCCGCGCCGGGCTCGGCCCAGCTCGGGCGACACGTCGAGCACGACGGTGAGGTCGGGCGTCAGGCCCTGGGTGGCCCAGCGCGAGAGCTGTGCGACCTCCGCTGCACCCAGGTCGCGGCCGTCGCCCTGGTAGGCCACGGAGGAGTCGGCGTAGCGGTCTGTGACCACCATCTCGCCGCGCTCGAGAGCCGGCCGCACCACGGTCTCGACGTGGTGGGCGCGGTCGGCCGCGAAGAGCAGCGCCTCGGCGCGCGGGGTCAGCTCGCCGCCGTCGAGCAGCACCTCGCGCAGCCGCGACCCGGTGGGCGTCGCACCCGGCTCGCGGGTGCGCACCGCCGTGAAGCCCTGCCGCTCGAGCCAGTCGCCGAGCAGCGCCACCTGCGTCGACTTGCCGGCGCCGTCGCCGCCCTCGAAGGCGACGAACCGGCCCGGGAACGGCTCCTGCCGGGGTGGGGCGTCGCCCAGGCGGCGCTGGCGCACCGACTCCAGCAGGTCGGCGCGCAGCGACACCCCGGGCCGGTCGTCCATCTGCCGGTACGACACCGTGCCGATGGCCAGCGCCAGCAGGCCGGCCAGCAGGAACGTCGCCATCACGCCGGTGTAGGTCAGCGAGACGTACTGGTTGACGTGCACCGTGTGCGGCAGGCCGAGGCCCTTGGAGAACAGCGCCGCGATGACCGGCGCGACGGCCAGCACGCTGACCAGCACGACCCGCACCATCGACTGCACGAACGCGAACGTGCGGCCGCGCACGTCGTCGCCCACCTCGAGGCCGAGCAGCGTGTAGCCGGTGACCCAGGCCGAGCCGGCGCAGGCGCCCAGGCCGACCACGAAGAAGACCGCGAGCACGATGTTCGGCACCAGGCTGAGCAGCACCAGCCAGACGCCGGCGAAGCCGATCGACAGGCCGAACAGCCGGCGCCGCGAGAAGTCGCCCAGCAGTCGCGGCCCGAGCCACATGCCCAGCGCCATGCCCACGAACACCGCGGCGAACAGCGTGCCGTAGCCGGGGGACCCGGCACCCAGGTCGCTGACGAACGACTGCGCGAGGCCGATGACGAAGCCGCCGGCCGCGAAGGCGCCCAGCATGCCGAGCACCAGGCCGCGCACCAGCGGGGTGCGGCCGATGTACCGCCAGCCCTCCGCAGCGGTGCGCCAGAACGACTCCTGCCGCGCGAGGGCCGACCGGTCGTCGGGGAAGTCGAGCCGCCAGATCGCCAGCGCCGACACGAGGAAGGTCAAGGCGTTGACGTACAGCGCGAGGTACGTCGGGCTCTCGGCGAAGTGCGAGACCGCGTTGTCGAGCACCCCGCTGGCGAGCGTCAGACCGCTGAACGCGAGCGCGGCGACGGGCGCCGAGCCGTACGTGACGACCAGGCTGAGCTGGTTGGCGGCCTCGAGCCGGCGCCGCGGCACCAGGTTGGGCACGGTGGCGTCCTTCGCCGGCATCCAGAACAGGCCGACGACCTCGACCAGCACCGTCGCGACGTACAGCCACCAGAGGGTGCCGACGAGCGGGATGCTCGCGAACAGCACGAACCGCAGCACGTCGCCGTAGACCAGCACGAGCCGCCGGGGCAGCCGGTCGGCGACCACGCCGGCGATCGGGCCGAGCAGCACCGCCGGGGCGAGCCGGAGGATGAACACGCCCGAGACGGCCAGCAGCTTCGCCGCCGGGGTGCTGGGCAGCGCGCCGGCCAGGGCGGTGCTCGCGAGCAGGCCGAGCCAGTCGCCGAAGCTGCTCAGGCCGAGTGCGAGCCACAGCCGACGGAACGGCGTGATCGCCAGCACGGCGCGCACGTCGTGGTCGGGCGCCTCGACGACGGACGCGGCGACCTGCGGGGCAGGCGGCGCGTCGGGGGTGCCAGGGCTGGGTTCGACCACGCGAAGAGCCTACGTGAGCGGGCCGACACCCCCGTCGTCCTGTGCACGGACCTCCACCAGCCGTCCACAGGTGGACGACGGCGTCCGGCTACCGCTCGGCGGTGGCCTTCTTGGTGGTCGTCTTCTTCGCGACGGTCTTCTTGGTCGTCGCCTTCTTCGCCGTGGTCTTCTTGGCGGCCGCCTTCTTGGCCGGGGCGCGCTTGGCGGTCTTCTTCACCGGTCCGCGGGCCCGCTTGTCGGCCAGCAGCTCGGCAGCCCGCTCGATGGTGATCGTGTCGGGGTCGTCGTCCTTGCGCAGGGTCGCATTGACCTCGCCGTCGGTGACGTACGGCCCGAAGCGACCGTCCTTGACCGACACCTGCCCGCCGCTGACCGGGTCGGGACCGAGCTCCTTGAGCGGCGGCTGCGCGGCGCGGCCCCGGCGCTTCGGCTCGGCGTAGATCTTCAGCGCCTCGTCGAGCGTCACCGTGAAGAGCTGGTCCTCGGCGACGAGCGAGCGCGAGTCGGTGCCCTTCTTGAGGTACGGGCCGTAGCGGCCGTTCTGGGCGGTGATCTCGTCGCCGGTCTGCGGGTCGGCGCCGACCACGCGGGGCAGCGAGAGCAGCCGCAGCGCGTCGTCGAGGGTGACCGACTCGGGCGACATGTCCTTGAACAGGCTGGCGGTGCGCGGCTTCGGTCCGGCCGCCTTCTTCGCCGCCTTCTTCTTCGGCTTGGCGTCGGCCGGCGGCTCGGGCTCGGGCGGCGGCTCGGGCAGCAGCTCGGTGACGTACGGCCCGTAGCGACCGGCCTTGACCACGATCTGGTGCCCGGTGACCGGGTCGTCGCCGAGGGTGCGGCCCTCGTCGCCGCTCATCGTGAGCAGCTCGCGGGCCTTCTCGACCGTCATCTCGTCGGGCGCGATGTCGTCGGGCACCGTGGCGCGCTGCGGCTGCCCGTCGTCGCCGGTGACCTCGACGTACGGGCCGTAGCGACCCACCCGCACCACGACGCCCTCACCGAGCTCGACGGTGCTGACCTGCCGGGCGTCGATCTCGTCGAGGTCGTCGGCGAGGCCCTTCAGCCCCTCGATGCCCTGCTGGTCGCCGAAGTAGAAGCGCTGCAGCCACTCGACGCGGTCCTGGTCGCCGCCGGCGATCTTGTCGAGGTCGCCCTCCATCGCCGCGGTGAAGTCGTAGTCGACCAGCCGCGGGAAGTGCTCCTCGAGCAGGCGGGTGACGGCGAACGCCAGCCAGGACGGCACCAGCGCGTTGCCGCGGGTGGTGACGTAGCCGCGGTCGGAGATCGTGGAGATCGTCGAGGCGTACGTCGAGGGCCGGCCGATGCCGCGCTCCTCGAGCGCCTTGACCAGCGAGGCCTCGGTGAAGCGCGGCGGCGGGCTGGTCTCGTGGCCGTCGGCCTCGATGCCGCGCGTACCCAGGGCGTCGCCCACGCTCATCGCGGGCAGCCGGCGCTCGGCGTCACGGTCCTCGCCGCGCTGCTCGTCGCGACCCTCCTCGTAGGCGGCGAGGAAGCCGCGGAAGGTGATGACGGTGCCGCTCGCACCGAACTCGGCGACCCGGCCGTCGGTGGCCGTCGCCTGCAGCCGGACGGACGCGGTCGACCCACGGGCGTCGGCCATCTGGCTGGCGACGGTGCGCTTCCAGATCAGCTCGTACAGGCGGAAGTCGTCACCGCGCAGCTGCCCGGAGACCTGCGCCGGGGTGCGGAAGCGGTCGCCCGCCGGGCGCACCGCCTCGTGCGCCTCCTGCGCGTTCTTGGACTTGCTGGCGTACAGCCGCGGCGACGCCGGCACGTACTCGGGGCCGTACAGCTCGGCGGCCTGCGAGCGCGCCGCGCCCAGCGCCTCGCTCGAGAGCACCGTCGAGTCGGTGCGCATGTAGGTGATGAACCCGTTCTCGTACAGCGACTGCGCGACCCGCATCGTGTGCCGGGCGGTGAAGCGCAGCTTGCGGCTGGCCTCCTGCTGCAGGGTCGACGTCGTGAACGGCGCCGCCGGACGCCGGGTGTACGGCTTCTCGTCGACGCTGCTGACCTGCACCGGCGCCTCGACCAGCGCCTCGCGCAGCGCGACGGCGGCCGGCTGGTCGAGGTGCACCAGGTTCGCGGTCTTCAGCTGCCCGCGGTCGTCGAAGTCGCCGCCGGTCGCCACGCGCGTGCCGTCGACCGACCGCAGCCGGGCCGCGAACTGCGCCTCGGCGTCCGCCTCGGGGGCGAAGGTGCCCGTCAGGTCCCAGTACGACGCCGACCGGAACGCCATCCGCTCGCGCTCGCGCTCGACCACCAGGCGGGTCGCAACCGACTGCACGCGGCCGGCCGAGAGGCCCTGGCGGATCTTGCGCCACAGCACCGGCGACAGCTCGTAGCCGTACAGCCGGTCGAGGATGCGCCGCGTCTCCTGCGCGTCGACCAGCCGGTCGTCGAGGTCGCGGGTGTTGGTCAGCGCGCGCTGCAGCGCCTCGCGGGTGATCTCGTGGAACACCATGCGGTGCACCGGCACCTTGGGCTGCAGGGCCTCGAGCAGGTGCCAGGCGATGGCCTCGCCCTCGCGGTCCTCGTCGGTCGCGAGGTAGAGCTCGTCGGCGTCCTTCAGCAGCCGCCGCAGCTCGGCGACCTTCTTCTTCTTGTCGGGGTCGACCACGTAGTACGGCTCGAACCCGTGCTCGACGTCGACGGCGAACTTGCCGAACGGGCCCTTCTTCATGTCGGTCGGCAGCTCGGACGGCTGCGGCAGGTCGCGGATGTGCCCCACGCTCGCCTCGACGTCGTAGCCCTCGCCGAGGTACCCGGCGATCGTCTTCGCCTTGGCGGGCGACTCGACGATCACCAGGCGTCGACGGCTGTCGCTGGACGTCGTGGCCACCGGGTCTCCCTGCTGCGTTCGTGCTGCGGACGCGGCCACCTCGGACCGCGAGAACCGGGCCACACCGGGCCCGGTCCAGCACGACGGTAACGCCGCGCAGGCTACGGAGCGCAATCGGGGCCGTGACGCGCTGGTCTAGCCTGCCCACCGTGAGCGAGGGCGGAACCCTGCCGGGCACCCGGCCCGTCGAGCTGGAGCTGCGCTGGCAGCCCCGCGTCGAGGACCTGGTCGAGGCGATGCGGATGCGGATGCTGCGCCCGAAGCGGCTCGTGCGCGTGACCGTCGTGCTCGGGCTGCTGGCACTCGTCGCCGTGGCCGGGGTCGTGGCGGACGTGCCGGTGCTCCGGGACGGCGGCATCGGCGGGGTCGCGGGGACGTCCGCCGTGGTGCTGCTCGCGGCGCGCCGAGACGGCCGCACCGTGTGGAAGCGGTCGGCGTCGCTCCGCCTGGAGCAGCGGCTGGTGCTGCGCCCGGACGGGTTCGTGCGGGACGCGGCCTCAGCCCGGACCGGTGGTCCCTGGGCGTCGGTCGCGGCCGTCACCGAGACCGCGAACCTCTTCGTCGTCGAGCACGCGGACCTGCCCGGTCGCCCCTTCTTCGTGGTCCCGAAGCGGGCGACCGGCACCGCCACGGACCAGGTCCGCGAGCTGTTCCGTGTGAACACGCCGTTCGAGGCGCGGGGCTCGGCGCGGCCGACCGTCAGGGGTGCAGCAGCAGACCGTCGGCGACGAGCCCCCGGACGGCGGGGAGCAGGCGGGCGGTGAGGTCGGCGACGGGCTCCTCGAGCAGCACGCCGAGCGCCCCCACGACCTGACCGACGGACAGGTCGCCGTCGAGGGCGCCGACCAGGCCGGCGAGCGCGGTGTCGGCGCGGACGGCGCGCTGCAGGCCGCCGCCCTGGCGCAGCAGCACCACCTGCGGGTCGTCGGCGCCCGGCAGGCCGAAGCGCTCCTCGGTGACGTCGGAGGCGACCGCGAGGTGCGTCGCGGCGAGCGCGGCGTCGTCGGTGGCGGCGAGCCACGCCTCGGCGGTCAGCACGTCGGCGACCACCGGGCCCATGGCGTCGGCGAGCGGACCGGTCAGCTCGTCGAACCGGCGCAGGTCGGCGGATCGGCGCTCGCCGACGTCCGGACGGCGGAGGGTGACGACCCCGAAGCCGACGCCCTCGACGCCGCGCGCCGCGAAGTCGTGCAGCCACGCCTCGACCAGCCGGTCGAACCCCGGCTCGTGCGGGCGGTTGCCGCCGTCGCGCGCCCAGGTCTCGGCGTACTCGGCGGGGTCCTGCACCTCGCGCTGCACCACCCACGCGTCGACGCCGTCGGGCAGCCACGAGCCGACCCGCTCGCGCCACGTCTCGCCCTCGTGGTGCTCCCAGTTGCCGAGCAGCTGCGCCACCCCGCCCGGCGCGAGCACCGACCCGACGCCGCTCACCAGCCGGCGCACGACGTCGTCGCCCTCGCCGCCCGCGTCGCGGTACTCGTACGTCGGCAGGCCGGCGGCGCGCGGGGTGATGACGTACGGCGGGTTGCTCACGACCAGGTCGAAGCGCTCTGCTGCAACGGGTTCGAGCAGGCTGCCGCGGCGCAGGTCGAGGGTGCGGCCGGCGAACGGGCCGCCGTTCGTCTGCGCGTTCAGCGCGGCGTTCCAGGCGGCGAAGGCGAGGCAGCGCGCCGACAGGTCGGTCGCGACGACCGTGCGGGCGTGGGTGGCGGCGTGCATCGCCTGCACCCCGCACCCGGTGCCGACGTCGAGGGCGCGGCCGACGTGGGTGCGCGGCGTCCAGCGGGCCAGGGTGGTCGAGGCCCCGCCGACGCCGAGCACGTGGTCCTCGCGCAGCGGCCCGCCGGTGACGAGCTCGGACAGGTCGGACGCCAGCCACCAGTGGTCGTCGTCGGCGGCGTACGGGCGCAGGTCGATCGCCGGGCGCACCTCGTCGTCGGCCCCGGCGCCCGACCGCTCGACCAGCCCCACCCGCTCGGCGCCGTCCGCGCGCAGCAGGGGGAGCGCGCGGTCGAGGTCGCGCGCCGCGACCGGCTCGCCGAGCACGAGCAGCCGCACGAGCGTCCCGAGCCCGGAGGTGTCGCCGCGCAGCGCGATGCGGGCCGGCAGCACCTGCTCGCGGTGCATCGCCGCCGACGCCATCGGCCCGATCGCCGCCGCCACGCCGTCGACGGTGAAGCCCGCCGCGCTCAGGTCGCGGGCGAGGGCGGCGGCGTCTGGCTCGTCGAGGCTCGGGGTGCTCACCGCCGCATCCTCTCAGCGGGCCGCCGAGGTGCCGCGGTGCGAGGGTCGGGGCATGACGACCGTCGCCGACCACATCATCGAGCGGCTCGCCGCCTGGGGCGTCACCCGGTACTACGGCTACCCGGGCGACGGCATCAACGGCATGACGTCGGCCCTGCAGCGCGCCCAGGACCGCACCGAGTTCGTGCAGGTGCGGCACGAGGAGACGGCCGGCTTCGCGGCGACCGCGCACGTGAAGTACGGCGGCGGTCCGATCGGCGCGGCGCTGGTGACGAGCGGTCCGGGCGCCGTGCACCTGCTGAACGGGTTGTACGACGCCAAGCTCGACCACCAGCCGGTCGTGGCGCTGGTCGGTCAGACGGCGCTGACCGCGCAGGGCGGCGGGTACTACCAGGAGCTCGACCTGCTGAACCTCTACAAGGACGTCGCGGGCGCCTTCCTCGCCCAGCTCGACGACCCGTCGCAGGTGCGGCACCTCGTCGACCGGGCCTGCCGCACGGCGCTGGCGCAGCGCACGGTGACCGCGCTCATCCTGCCGAACGACGTGCAGGAGCTGGACGCCGTGCCCGAGCCGCCGCGCGAGCACGGGTACTTCACGACGAGCGACGTGCCCTCGACGCCGGTGACCGTGCCGCCCGAGGCCGACCTGCGGCGGGCCGTCGAGCTGCTGCGCGGCGGCGAGCGGGTCGCGATGCTGGTGGGGCAGGGTGCGCTCGGGGCCGAGGAGCAGGTGGCCGCGGTCGCCGCCGCCCTCGGGGCCGGCGTCGCGACGTCCCTGCTCGGCATGGCGGTCGTCGACCAGCGCGAGCCCTGGGTCACCGGGGCGATCGGGCTGCTCGGCACCCGCCCCAGCTGGGACCTCATGCAGGAGTGCGACCGGTTGCTGATCGTCGGCAGCGCGATGCCGTACACGGAGTTCTACCCGCCGGCCGGCGTGCCGTCGGTGCAGATCGACGTCGACGGCGCCCAGCTCGGTCTGCGGTACCCGACCGACCTCAACCTGGTCGGCGACGCCGGCCCGACCCTCGACGCGCTGCTCGCCCTGCTGGCCGACCAGGCGGCGCCGACGGCCTGGCGCGAGCGGCTCGCCGACCTCGACGCCAGGTGGCAGAAGGGTCAGGAGCAGGTCGCCGCCCAGCGCGCGCAGCCGCTCAACCCGCAGCACGTCGTGCGCGAGCTCGACGCGCGGCTGCCGGACGACGCGATGATCGCCGTCGACTGCGGCACGGTGACCGCGTGGTACGCCCGCCACCTCAAGGTGCGCCCCGGGATGATCGCCAGCCTCTCGGGCACGCTGCTGTCGATGGGCGGCGGTCTGCCGTACGCGATCGGTGCCAAGACCTCGCACCCCGACCGGCCGGTGATCGCGCTGCTCGGCGACGGCGCGATGCAGATGAACGGCGTGAACGAGCTGATCACGGTGGCGCGCGAGTGGCAGCGGTGGAGCGACCCGCGCCTCGTCGTGCTGGTGCTGAACAACCGCGACCTGGCGTTCGTCAGCTGGGAGCAGCGCAGCAGCGAGGGGTCGCCGAAGTTCGAGGCGAGCCAGACGCTGCCCGACGTCGACTACGCCGCCTGGGCGCGGACGCTCGGGTTGCACGGCGTGCGGATGACGTCACCGGACGACGTCGGCGCCGTCTGGACGGCCGCGCTCTCGGCCGACCGCCCCACCGTCATCGACGCCGTCGTCGACCCGGCCGAGCTGATGCTGCCGCCGCACTTCACGCTCGACCAGGCGAAGGCCACGGCGAAGGCGCTGCTGCGCGGCGACGCCGACTGGCGGGGCATCCTGCGCCGCGGGCTGCCGAGCGCCGTGGCGACGTTCGGCCCGCACCCCACCGCCTGAGCGGGGAGTGCGGGCCGAAGGGTCCGTGCGGGTGCGGCGTCAGGGGCGGCCGGGGCGCTCCACCTCGACGACCTCCACGACCTCGACCACCTGCAGGTCGTCGTCCGCGTCGCTGCCCGGCCCGCGACCACCGGGGCCGGCCGGCGGGGCGTCGTCGTCCGCGTCGCCGAAGGCCAGGTCGCGGCGCTTCGACACCGCGACCGCGGCCACGATGATCACCAGCGCCACGGCGGCGATGCCGTAGCGGATGGCGTCGTTCGCGTCGTCGCCGACGGTCAGCGACACGATGGCCGGCGCGATGAGCACCGCGACCAGGTTCATCACCTTGATGAGCGGGTTGATGGACGGGCCGGCGGTGTCCTTGAACGGGTCGCCGACGGTGTCGCCGATGACCGTGGCGGCGTGCGCCTCGGAACCCTTGCCGCCGTGGTGGCCGTCCTCGACCAGCTTCTTCGCGTTGTCCCACGCCCCGCCGGAGTTCGCGAGGAACACCGCCATGAGCACGCCGGCACCGATCGCACCGGCGAGGTACCCGGCGAGCGGGCCGATGCCGAGGCCGAAGCCGACGGCGATCGGCGTCATCGCGGCCAGCAGGCCGGGGGTGGCCAGCTCGCGCAGCGAGTCGCGGGTGCAGATGTCGACCACGCGGCCGTACTCGGGCTTCTCGGTGTAGTCCATGATCCCCGGGTGCTCGCGGAACTGGCGGCGCACCTCGAACACGATGGCGCCGGCCGCGCGGGTGACCGCGTTGATCGCCAGGCCGGAGAACATGAACACCACGGCCGCGCCCAGGATCAGGCCGAACAGGTTCGACGGCGTGATGACCTGGAAGTCGAGCAGCGCCGAGCGGGCCGCGGTGCTCAGGCTCGCCGGGTCGACCCCGCTGTCGGCGATGGCCTGGCCGGCGGCGTCGGTGTACGAGCCGAACAGCGCGGTCGCCGCCAGCACCGCCGTGGCGATCGCGATGCCCTTGGTGATGGCCTTCGTCGTGTTGCCCACCGCGTCGAGCTCGGTGAGGATCTGCGCGCCCTGCTCGTCGACGTCGCCCGACATCTCGGCGATGCCCTGGGCGTTGTCGCTGACCGGGCCGAAGGTGTCCATCGCGACGATGACGCCGACGGTGGTGAGCAGGCCGCAGCCGGCCAGCGCGATGAGGAACAGCGACAGGATCACCGTCGAGCCGCCCAGCACGAACGCCAGGTAGACGGCGCCGCCGATGATGACCGCGGTGTAGACGGCCGACTCGAGGCCCACGCCGATGCCGGACAGCACCACCGTGGCCGCGCCGGTCAGCGAGGTGCGGGCGACGTCGCGGACCGGGCGGTCCTCGGTGCCGGTGAAGTACCCGGTGAGCCACAGGATGATGCCGGCCAGCACGATGCCGAGCAGGACGGCGCCGATGGCCACCCAGCGCGGGTTGCCGCCGAGCGTCAGGACGTCGGTGCTGGCGTTGGTCAGCTCGGCGAACGACGACGGCAGGTAGACGAACGCGGCGATCGCGCAGAGCACGAACGAGATGACCGCGGAGATGTAGAAGCCGCGGTTGATCGCCGTCAGGCCGCTCTCGCCGACCCGCGGGCGGATGACGAACACGCCGAGCACCGCGGTGATCGCGCCGAGCGCCGGCACGATGAGCGGGAAGACCAGGCCGTAGTCGCCGAACGCGGCGCGGCCGAGGATGAGCGCGGCGACCAGGGTCACGGCGTACGACTCGAACAGGTCGGCCGCCATGCCGGCGCAGTCGCCCACGTTGTCACCGACGTTGTCGGCGATGGTGGCGGCGTTGCGCGGGTCGTCCTCGGGGATGTTCTGCTCGACCTTGCCGACCAGGTCGGCGCCGACGTCGGCCGCCTTGGTGAAGATGCCGCCGCCGACGCGCATGAACATGGCGAGCAGCGCGGCGCCGAAGCCGAAGCCCTCGAGCACCTTCGGGGCGTCGCCCCGGTAGATGACGACGACGAGCGCAGCGCCGAACAGGCCGAGGCCGACGGTGGCCATGCCGACCGTGCCGCCGGTGCGGATGGCGATGCGCATGCCGCCGTCGCGGTCACCGGCGCGGGCGGCGTCGGCCACGCGGACGTTCGCGCGGACCGCGAGCGACATGCCGAGGTAGCCGATCGACGCCGAGAACAGCGCGCCGAGCACGAAGAAGGCGGAGCGACCGATGCGGATCGACGTGGTGTCGGCCGGCAGCGCCAGCAGCAGCAGGAGCACCACGACGACGAACGGGATCAGCGTGCGGAACTGCCGGCCCAGGTAGGCGCTGGCGCCCTCCTGCACGGCGCGGCCGATCTCGATCATCGACGGCGTGCCCTCGCTGGCGGAGAGCACCTGCTTGCGGAAGGTGAAGGCGACGCCCAGCGCCACCAGGGCGATGAGGCCGACCACGATGACGTAGGTCAGGTCGGCCCCCGCGACGGTGGGGCCCTCGGCGGCCTGGAACAGCCCTGGCATGCGTCCTCCTCGACGTGACAGACGTCCCCTGGCGCCAGGTGCTGGCGCGAACGGCCTGGTCGGGCCCGGGGGACGTGTGGCGACTGTAGCCGCCGCGCCGACCGCGCGGGTAGCACCGAGGGTGACCGATCGACGCCGGTTCGTTCGCCGGCGCGGGGTCAGGCGTGCCAGTGCAGGCGCAGACCCTCGCCGTCGCTCGTGGCGGCCAGCTCGAAGTCGTCGGTCAGGCCCTCGAGCACCGCGCGCGCCAGCTCGCCGTCGTGCGGGCCGATGTCGCTCGGCGCCGGCGTGACCGTCACCACGAGGTCACCGGGCGCGTCGCGCAGCGTGATGCGCACCGTCTCGCCCGGGTCGGCCGCGCGCACCACGAGGGCGCAGGCCTCGCCGACGCCCTGGCGCACGGACTCGACGACGTCCTCGGTGAACCCGGCCCGGCGCGCGACGGTCACGGCGACCAGGCGGGCGGTGCGGACGTGCACCGGTGACGCGCTGATCGCCAGCCGGACCGAGCCCGCCACCCGGTGCCCCCGTTCTCAGCGAGCGATCAGGACGTGGTGCCGGAGGGCTGCTCGGCGAGCGCCTCGTCGACCGTGTCGTGGATCGAGAAGACGTTCGTGAGACCGGTGATCCGGAACACCTTGAGCACGCGCTCCTGCGAGCAGACCAGCTTCAGGGTGCCGTCGTGGGTGCGCACGCGCTTGAGCCCGCCCACGAGCACGCCGAGGCCGGTGGAGTCGAGGAACTCGACGCCCTGCATGTCGACGATCAGGTGGTGGTGCCCGGCGGCCACGAGGCCGTTGAGCTGGTCGCGCAGCGTCGGGGCGCTGTAGACGTCGATCTCGCCACCCACCTCGACGATCATGCGATCGCCGTGTTCACGGGTGCTGACTGACAGATCCACCGGGGCCCTCCCCATCGCGACGAACTGGTGCGGTCATTAGATCATCCGGATGGCGCCGACGGCAGGTCGTGACGGGTCGGACACGGTGGGTGCACCCGCAAGGAGCAGCGGCGGTGCTCGTGATGCCCGCGCTGGTCGGTCGGGTGGGCCGCGGATAGGTTCGTCGCCGTCCGGCGCGGCACCGCGCCCGCAGCCCCGGAGGTGCCCGTGATCGCCCTGGCCGTCGTCTGCCTCGTGCTGGCCGCCCTCGCCGCCGTGGGAGCGGCGCTGGTGGGGTTCGACGACCGGCTCGAGCTCGACACCTTCGCCGGCACGATCGTGACGAACCCGTTCTGGGTGTTCGTCACCGGCGCGGCGACGATGCTCGTGGCAGCCGTCGGCTGGTCGCTGCTGCGTCGCGGTGCCCGCCGCCAGGTCGCCCGCCGGCGGGAGATGAAGCGGCTGCGCCGGGTGGAGGAGCAGGTCGCCGTCTCCGGCCGGCGCGGCCCGGGCCGGGGTGACGAGCCGGGCGACCGCGACGGCGCGAGGCACGACGGCGGTGGCACCGCCGCCGGCACGGACGCCGCCGACGCGTACGCCGCCGACACCGGCTCCGCCGGTCGGCGCGAGGCCGCCCCGCACGACGAGCCGCTCG
>NZ_BAAHBM010000083.1:0-13238 GCF_054776675.1 Angustibacter aerolatus | reverse complement strand
GCTCGCCGCGGGCCGCCGCGCCGAGCCGGTCGAGCACCGCGTCGACGTCGTGGATGCCGGCGAGCGAGGCGGGCCCGCCGTCGTCGCGGCGGGGGTCGGGGCGGTCGCCGGTCACGACAGCCCCCCGGTGTCGGGGTCGACCGGGCCGGCCAGCAGCCGCAGCAGCTGCAGCGCGCGGTGCTGGGCGACGCGCACGGCGCCGGGCGTCATGCCGAGCGCCTGCCCGGTCTCGTCGGCCGACCAGCCGAGCGCCACGCGCAGCACCACGATCTCCCGCTGCACCTCGGGCAGCAGCGCGAGCAGCGCGCGGGCGCGCTCGGCGTCGGCACCGGCGAGCGCGACGTCCTCGGGCCCGAGCGCCGGGTCAACCCCGTCGGGCACCTCGTCGGTCGGCACCGGGCGCCGGGCCGCCGACCGCTGCACGTCGGCGACCTTGTTGGCGGCGATGCGGTACACGAAGGCCTCGAAGGGCAGGCCCTCGTCGCGGTACCGGGGCAGCGCGGTCATCACGGCGATGCAGGCCTCCTGCGCGGCGTCGTCCGCGGCGTCGTGCGCTCCGGCGAAGCGTCCGAGCCGGGCCCGCGCGTAGCGGTGCACCAGGGCCCGCACCCGCACCAGCAGCTGCTCGGTCGCCCCGGCGTCGTCCTGGACCGCCCTCGCGGCCAGCGCCCGCAGGTCGACGGGCTCCACCTGCGACATCGCGGCAGGGTCGGGCCGCGTTACCGACGTGCCTCGGGCGTCCTCACGCATCGTCTCCACGGTAGCCGAGCCGTCGGGAGGCGCCTGGTCGTCCACCTGGCGTCAGCGGACGAGGCCCCAGCGGAAGCCGACGGCCACGGCCTGCGCGCGGTCGGCGGCACCGAGCTTGCGGAAGAGCCGGCGGGCGTGGGTCTTGACGGTGTCCTCGGACAGGTACAGCTCCTTGCCGATCTCGGCGTTGGAGCGACCGCGGCTCATGCCGTTCATGACCTGCAGCTCGCGCTCGGTGAGCGTGGGGGCGGCACCGCCGGACGGCGCGCCGGCCGCGGCGGGGGCACGTCGGCCCTGCGCGTCGGTGAGCGACTGCACGACGGTGGCGGCGAGCTCCTCGCGGGAGGCGTCCTTGACGACGTAGCCGCGCGCGCCGGCGGTGACCGCGCGGGCCACGCCGTCGGCGTCCTCGGCGACGGTCACCATGATCACGTTGGCCTCGGGGTGCAGGGCGAGCAGCCGGCGGGCCGACTCGGTGCCACCGAGACCGGGCATGCGCACGTCCATCAGCACCAGCGACGGGCGCTCCACGGGCCAGCGCGCGAGCGCCTCCTCACCGCTCGCAGCAGCCAGCACCCGCGTCACACCGGGCACCGTGGCCACGTTGCGACGCATCGTCTCGCGCGCCAGGGGCGAGTCGTCGCACACCATCACCGTCGACATGCTCTGTGGTTCCCTCCGTCGCCGCGGGTGCGCGGCTGCTCCACCAACAGGTCATGCATCGGCAGCAGGGAGGTGGGGCTGAAGGGAACGCACGCGGGTGTCGGCGCGGTCGTGACGCGCTCCGGGCGGCGGGCGACGGGCTCGGACGGCGGCCGGACGCCGGGCGGTGCGGCGCGGTCAGACGACGGCGTCGGCGAGCGCGGACACCGCGTGGCCGATGGAGCCGACGCGCTGCACGGAGGGCGGCACGTCGAGCGGCCAGCCGTTGCCGCCGACCAGGATGCGCGGCGAGGGCCGCACGCGGGTCAGCACCCGCAGGTCGTCGGCCGACACCACGGGCATCGCGGCGAAGAGCAGGACGGCGGCCGGGCCGGTGCGGCGGATGGCCGCCGACAGCGCGACGGTCGGTACCCGCATGCCGAGCTGTCGGGCGGCGATGCCGCGCTCGGCGAGCGCCGCCGCGACGGCGTGCAGGGGCAGGCTGTGCTGCTCCTCGTCGAGGCAGGCCAGCAGGATGGGCGCGGTGTTGCGCGGCTGGGTGAGCCGGTCGCTGGTGGCGCGCAGCACCCCCATGACGCACTCGCTGAACAGGTGCTCGGCCTCGACGCCCTCGCCGGTGGCTGCGAAGCGCTCGCCGAGCCCGATGAGCACCGGCACGCAGAGGGTGTCCCAGGTGGCGACGACGCCGTCGGCGCGCACCTGCCGGCGCAGCACCTCGGTGATGCCGTTGGCGTCGAGCGCCATCGCGGCGCGAGCCAGGCCGCGCACGGCGGGCGCCGACTCCGGCAGCCGCACCGGTCGGCGAAGGTCGTCGCCGAACTCGTCGTCGTCGTGCACCAGGCCGAGCGGACCGCTGCGGCGCGGGCCGTCGTCCGGCTGCGGGTCGGGGTCCTCGATCGCCATCCGAGCGGCCTCGGCGGGCGAGACGCCCTCGTGGGTGAGGCGGCGCATGATCGCCAGCCGGGCGAAGTCCTCGCTGGTATACCGGCGGTGCGAGCCGGCGGTGTGGCTGGTGGGGCCGAGACCGTAGCGCCGCGCCCACGTCCGCAGCGTCGCGGGGGCGACACCCAGACGTCGGGCCACCGCGGCGACCGTGAGGGTCGGCGCAGCGCCAGACCGCTGCTCCGGCTCCAGGTCCTGGTCGCTCACACGTCCACTATGACCGCGCCCAAACCGCGCCGCCAGTCGATCGGCGCGATCGGGCGGACCCGGTCAGGCCGGTGAGTCGCCGCAAAGCGCGCCGCGAAGCGTTGCAAGCACATGCGGACACCCCGAGGTGAACGCGTCGTGAATCGTTTCAACGAGGGGCTTGAACTATGTCTGGCGCGGTTGTACGTTCATCAAAGCGCGCCGGACGGGTTCAGAGAGCGGATCGAGTCGGCCAAGAACGTTGCAGAGCTTCGAAGGAGCACGCCATGGCTGAGATCTCCCGCCTCCCCGGTCCCGTCGCCGACCTCTGGGAGTGGCAGTACGACGGCGCGTGCCGTCGCGCCGACCCCACCATCTTCTTCCACCCCGAGGGCGAGCGCGGCCCGACGCGTCGCCGTCGTGACGAGGCGGCCAAGGCCGTGTGCGCCGGCTGCCCGGTGATGCAGCAGTGCCGCAGCCACGCGCTGCAGGTGCGGGAGCCCTACGGCGTGTGGGGCGGCATGACCGAGGACGAGCGCGAGCAGCACTACGCGGTCGCCAAACAGCGCGACGGCTTCTCGGCAGCGATCTGAACCAGCGACACAGCCCGGCGTCCCAGCGGCCCGTCCCCCTCGGGGGGCGGGCCGCTTCGCTGTGCCGGGCCGGTCGCACGGCGCCCGGCCCCCGGACGCGCGGACGGCGCCCGCCCCGTGGGGGACGGACGCCGTCGCGGTGGTGCGTGCGGAGCGGTGTGCTCAGTGGCCGTGCCCGTGGCCGTGGCCCGTGGCGGCCGAGTCGTCCTCGTCGACCTTCTTCTCGACGACGAGCGTGTCGGTGGTGAGCACCATCGACGCGATCGAGGCCGCGTTGCGCAGGGCGTTGCGGGTCACCTTGACCGGGTCGATGACGCCGGCCTTGATGAGGTCGACGTACTCGCCGGTGGCGGCGTTCAGGCCGTGGCCGCGCTCGAGGCCCTTGACCTTGTCGACCACGACGTAGCCCTCGAGGCCGGCGTTCTCGGCGATCCAGCGCAGCGGCTCGGCGGCGGCACGGCGCACGATCGCCACGCCGGTCGCCTCGTCGCCGGTGCGGCCGAGGTCACCCTCGAGCACCGAGACGGCCTGGATCAGCGCGGCACCGCCACCGCTGACGATGCCCTCCTCGATCGCGGCGCGCGTCGCGGAGACGGCGTCCTCGATGCGGTGCTTCTTCTCCTTGAGCTCGACCTCGGTGTGGGCGCCGACGCGCACCACGCAGACGCCGCCGGCCAGCTTGGCCAGGCGCTCCTGCAGCTTCTCGCGGTCCCAGTCGCTGTCGGTGCGCTCGATCTCGGCGCGCAGCTGCGCGACGCGACCGGCCACGGCCGCGGAGTCGCCGGCACCGTCGATGATCGTGGTGTCGTCCTTGCTGACCACGACGCGGCGGGCGGTGCCCAGGTGCTCGAGCTCGACCTGCGCCAGGCCGAGGCCGACCTCCTCGCTGACGACCTGCGCGCCGGTGAGGGTCGCGATGTCGCCGAGCATGGCCTTGCGACGGTCGCCGAAGCCGGGGGCCTTCACCGCGACGGCGTTGAAGGTGCCGCGGATCTTGTTCACGACGATGGTCGACAGCGCCTCGCCGTCGACGTCCTCGGCCACCACGAACAGCGGCTTGCCGGTCTTCACGACCTTCTCCAGCAGCGGCAGGAAGTCCTGCAGCGAGCTGATCTTGGCCTGGTGCACGAGCACGTAGGCGTCCTCGAGCACGGCCTCCATGCGCTCGGGGTCGGTCACGAAGTACGGCGACAGGTAGCCCTTGTCGAACTGCATGCCCTCGGTGAAGTCGAGCTCCATCGCGGTCGAGGAGGACTCCTCGACGGTGATGACGCCGTCCTTGCCGACCTTGTCGAACGCGTCGGCGAGCAGCTCGCCGATGATCGGGTCCTGCGCGGAGATGGCGGCGACCTGGGAGATCTCCTCCTTGCCCTCGACCTCGCGGGCGGCCTCGAGCAGCGCGTCGTTGACGGCGTCGACGGCCGCGGCGATGCCGCGGTTCAGGGCGGACGGCGCGGCGCCGGCGGTCACGTTGCGCAGGCCCTCCTTCACCAGGGCCTGGGCGAGGACGGTCGCGGTGGTGGTGCCGTCACCCGCGACGTCGTTCGTCTTGGTGGCGACCTCCTTGGCCAGCTGCGCGCCGAGGTTCTCGTAGGGGTCCTCGAGCTCGATCTCGCGGGCGATGGTGACGCCGTCGTTCGTGATCGTCGGCGCGCCCCAGTTCTTGTTGATGACGACGTTGCGGCCCTTGGGGCCGAGCGTGACCTTGACGGCGTCGGCGAGGGCGTTGACGCCGCGCTCGAGGGACTTGCGGGCGGAGTCGTTGAACTCCAGGGACTTGGCCATTGCTGGTGTCGTGCCTTTCGTAGCCGTGGAATGCGGACCGCCCCGGCATGCACCGGTGGACCGGGCCGCCGGGGCGGGACGTGTGCCCCCGTGGTGGGGGCGGAGGCTCAGGCCTCGACGACCGCGAGGACGTCGCGGGCGGAGAGGATGAGGTACTCCTCGCCCGAGTACTTGACCTCGGTGCCGCCGTACTTGCTGTAGATGACCTTGTCGCCGACCTGGACGTCGAGCGGGACGCGGTTGCCCTTGTCGTCGATGCGACCCGGACCGATCGCGAGGACCTTGCCCTCCTGGGGCTTCTCCTTCGCGGTGTCCGGGATGACCAGGCCGGAGGCGGTGGTCGTCTCGGCCTCGACGGCCTGGACCACGATGCGGTCCTCGAGCGGCTTGATGGAGACAGACACTTGCTGGCCTCCCCCTTCGGGTAGTCGAGAGGTGCGTGCTGGACGTGTGCGGGGCAGCCTCGGCCCGCCGTCGCGGGGGTCGAGCCGGTGCTGCCGGTTGGCACACTCGAGGTGAGAGTGCCAACACCGAATCTAGGCCGTCGGTTAGCACTCGGTCAACCTGAGTGCCAGTGCCGGTGGACACCCGCCCACCTGGCACGATCTGGGGGTGGATCTGACCGGCATGCGGGCCCTGCTCACCTCCGAGGGGTGGGCGCTGCTGGCCGGGCTGCCGCCGTACGACGAGCAGCAGGCGATGGCGCTCGGCGAGCGGCTGCGCGCCGAGGGCCACGACCCCGCCCTGGTCGCCGCGGCCCTCACCCAGTCGCGGCTGCGCGCGCGGGCCGCGGGCAAGCTCGGGCCCTTCGCCGCCGACATGCTGTTGACGCCGGACGGCCTCGAGCAGGCGACCCGGCTCTCGGTCGCCGCCCACCACGCCCGGCGCTACGTGGCCGCCGGGTGCGAGCGGGTCGCCGACCTCGGCTGCGGCCTGGGCTCCGACGCGATGGCCTTCGCCGGCCTCGACCGGGCGGTGCTGGCGGTCGACCGCGACGAGCTGACGGCGGCGCTGGCCACCATGAACCTGCGCCACTTCCCGGACGTCGAGGTGCGCTGCCACGACGTCACCGAGCTCGACCTCGACGCGATGCTGCAGCCGGGCGACGGCGTGTGGTTCGACCCGGCACGGCGCACCGTCAGCAGCTCGGGCAGCCGGCGCACCGTCGACCCCGAGGCCGCGTCGCCGCCCCTGTCGTTCGTGCTCGACGTCGCCCGCCGCTTCCCCGCCACCGGCGCCAAGCTCGCGCCCGGCATCGCGCACCGCCACCTGCCCGAGGGCGCCGAGGCGCAGTGGGTGTCGGTCGGGGGCGAGCTCGTCGAGTGCGCCCTGTGGTGCGGCCCGCTCGCCCGCGAGGGCGTCGCCCGCTCGGCGCTGCTGCTCGACGGCGCCGGCTCGGTGCACGAGCTGCTGGCCGACCCCGCCCGCACCGGCCGGCCCGACGTCGGGGCGCCCGGCGCGTTCCTGCACGAGCCCGACGGCGCCGTCGTCCAGGCGGGCCTGGTCCCGGAGGTCGCGCAGCGCCTGGGCGGGCGGCTGCTCGACCCGACCATCGCCTACGTCACGACCGACGCGCCGGCCGGGCGCGACGTCCGGCCGTTCGTGCACTCGTACGCCGTCGACGACGTGCTGCCCTTCCACGTGAAGACGCTGCGCGCCAGGCTGCGCGACCTCGGCGTGGGGTCGCTGACGATCAAGAAGCGCGGCAGCACGGTCGACCCCGACGCGCTGCGCCGGCAGCTGCGGCTCGCCGGCGACGCGCACGCGACGATCGCGCTGACCCGGGTGGCCGGCCGGCAGACCGTGCTCCTCCTGCGCCTGCTGCCGTAGCGGCCCGCCTCGACGCCCCGGGATGCGCGCGCGGCGTCGCAGCAGGAAGGTGACCCCCGTGACCTCCGCGACGACGCAGAACCGGTCCATCACGACGCGCATCCCGGCCCGGCTCGACCGGCTGCCGTGGTCGCCCTGGCACCGCATGGTGCTCATCGGGCTCGGCACGGTCTGGATCCTCGACGGGCTCGAGGTGACGATCGTCGGCTCGCTGTCGGACCGCCTGACCGAGAAGGGGTCCGGGCTCGAGCTCACCGCGAGCGACATCGGCCTGGCGGCGGCGATCTACGTGCTGGGCGCGTGCCTCGGGGCGCTGCTGTTCGGCCACCTCACCGAGCAGTACGGCCGCAAGAAGATGTTCTTCATCACCCTCGCGGTCTACCTCGCGGCGACCGTCGCCACGGCGTTCTCGTTCAACCCGATCTGGTTCTTCGCCTGCCGCTTCGTGACCGGCATGGGCATCGGCGGCGAGTACGCAGCCATCAACTCGGCGATCGACGAGCTGATGCCGGCGAAGTACCGCGGGCGGATCGACCTGATCATCAACGGCACCTACTGGTTGGGCGCCGCGGTCGGTGCCGGCCTGACGCTGTTCCTGCTCGACGAGGACCTCTTCGCCAAGGACCTCGGCTGGCGCATCGCGTTCGGGCTGGGCGCCGTGCTCGGCATCGCGATGCTGTTCGTGCGCCGGCACGTGCCCGAGAGCCCGCGCTGGCTGTTCATCCACGGCCGCGAGGACGAGGGCGAGCAGATCGTCGACGACGTCGAGGGGGTGGTGCGGCGCGAGGTGCACCGCGACCTGCCGGACGTCGGGGCCGACCGCGAGCTGCGCATCCAGCAGCGCACGACCACGACCTTCCGCGAGGTCGCGTCGACCCTGCTCTCGACGTACCGGAAGCGCACGGTGCTCGGGCTGGCGCTGTTCGTCGGCCAGGCGTTCCTCTACAACGCGGTGTTCTTCACGCAGGGCCTGGTGCTGACCACGTTCTTCGACGTCGGGTCGGGCTCGGCCGGCTGGTACATCATCCCGCTGGCGCTGGGGAACTTCGCCGGTCCGCTGCTGCTCGGCCGGCTCTTCGACACCGTCGGTCGCCGGGTGATGATCTCGGTCTGCTACATCGGCAGCGGGGTGCTGCTGGTGGTGACGGCGCTGCTGCTCAGCTCGCTGAACGCGACCACCCTGACGATCGCCTGGTGCGTGGTGTTCTTCCTCGCCTCGGCCGGCACCAGCGCCGCCTACCTCACGGTGAGCGAGATCTTCCCGATGGAGACGCGGGCCATGGCGATCGCGCTCTTCTACGCGGTGGGCACCGGCCTCGGCGGCATCATCGGGCCGTTGCTGTTCGGCAAGCTCGTCGAGACCGAGGTGCTGGGCAACGTGGGCCGCGGCTACCTGCTCGGCGCGGCCCTGATGATCGGCGGCGGACTGGTCGAGGCGTTCATCGGCGTGGAGGCGGCCGGCAAGTCGCTCGAGGACGTCGCGGCACCGCTGTCGCGCCAGGACGAGCCCGCGAGCCGCTGATGCACCTGACGACCGAGCGCCTGGTGATCGCGGACGTCGAGGCGAGCGACCTCGACGGGCTGCTCGAGGTGGCGCTCTCGAACCCGGCGTTCCTCGCGACCCACGAGGGCACCGCAGACGGCCCGGGCAGCTACGACCGCGGCATGCTCGAGCGCGACCTCGCCGTCGCCGCGATGGACCCGGCCCGGCACCCGCTCGCCCTGCGGCGCAACGGTTCCGACGACGTCGTGGGGTGGGCCGAGGTGCTCGACGCGCACCCGGTCGACGGCGTCCCCTGGGTCGGCCTGCTCGAGCTGCACGCCGCGCACCAGCGGCAGGGCCTCGGGCGCGAGGCGGTCGGCGCCCTGCTCGGCTGGGCCGGAGCGCTCGGCTCGGAGTGGCTCGGCCTCGGTGTCGACGCCGACGACGCCGCGGCACAGGCGTTCTGGACCGCCCTCGGCGCCGAGCGGTACCGCACCGGCGAGCGCACCTCCCCGCTCGGCCGGGTGGCCGTCGACGTGCTGCGCCTGCCGACGCAGGTGCCCGGCTAGCGGCGGCGGAGCCCGAGGCCGAGCAGCACGAGCCCGACGACGGCCACGATCGGCCCGACGACCGCCCAGGTGGTGACGCCGGTCATGGCGCTGCCGCCGATCCAGCCCGTGCCCTGGCCGAACCAGACGGCGCCGACGCCGAGCAGCAGCACGCCCACGAGGGCGAGCACGGGACGGCGGGACGCGGGGGTGGCGGGGTCGTGGCTCACGGCCTCTGTCTACCCGGTCGGCACGCGGGGCGCGAACGCCGCCACGATCGCCTTGTGGATGCGCTGCGGCGACACCGGGTACGCCGTCCGGAGCGCCGGCGCGAACAGGCTGACCCGCAGCTCCTCCAGCATCCACGGCAGCTCGCGCGCGGCCTCGGGCGGCGTGCGTCCGGCCGGCAGGGACGCCAGCGCGTCGGCCACCTCGTCGGCGGCGCCCTCGACCTGCGACTGGCGCACGCGGTCGCGCTGCGGGTCCTCGGGAGCCCGGTCGAGTCGCACCCGCATCGCCTGCAGGTAGCGGTGCAGGTCGGGCAGCCGCGCGCGCCCGGCCTCGCTCACGAACCGCGGGTGCACGAGGCGGTCGAGCTGGGCGCGCAGGTCGGTGACGGCCGCCAGCAGGGGCAGGCTCGTGGTACCTCGCAGCCGCTCCCCCAGCTCGTGCGCGAGGTCGAGCAGCGGCATCACCTGGCGCACGACGTCCAGCACCTCGCCGGCCAGCGCCCCGCGCACCCGGTCGCGCAGCGTCGCGTACGCCGCCTCGGTGCGCGGCGCCCCACCGAACCGCCGCACCAGCTCGTCGACCGCCGCGTCGGTGCAGTCGTCGAACAGCTCGGACGACGTCGCGTGGCCGGCGCGACTCAGCAGCAGCTTCTCCGCGTTCGACAGCCGTGACAGCACCTGCGGCACAGGTGATCCGAGCTCGCGGCGCAGCAGGCGACGCACCCCGAGCGCGTGCTGCCGCTCGGCCTGGTCGCGCTCGGTCAGCACCCGCAGCGACACCGTGCCGCCGTCGTCGACGAGCGTCGGGTAGCCGTCGACGGCGTGGCCGGCGTGCACCGTGCGCAGCGACGGCGCGAGGTCGCCGACCGACCACGACGTCAGGCCGGTGCGCTCGACGTGCCCGGCGGCCGCCGCGACCTCGGCCTGCAGCCGCGGGCGCAGCCGGGCCTGCATCGCCTCGAGCTCGGTGCCCTCCGCGAGCCGGCCACCGCGCTCGTCCTCGACGCGGTAGGTGACCACGAGGTGCGAGGGCAGCGTCACGGCCTCGAGGTCGGCGCGGCCCACGCGGGTGCCGGTGAGCCGCTCGAGCGCCGGGCCGAGCACCTCGGGCAGGGGTCCGTCGTCCGGGCCGACCGCGGCGAGCACCCGCGTCGCGGTGTCGGGGGCCGGGATCATGGTGCGGCGCAAGGCCTTCGGCAGCCCGCGGATCAGCGTCGTGACCAGCTCGTGGCGCAGCCCGGGCACCAGCCACGACACGTCATCGGGGTGCAGCCGGGGCAGCACGGCGAGCGGCACGTGCACGGTCATGCCGTCGGCGTCGCTGCCCGGCTCGAACTGGTACGACACCTCGAGGTCGGTGCCGCCGGCCGCCACCGTGGGCGGGTAGGCGGTCTCGTCGACCGCGGCGACGTCGTCGCGCACGAGCATCTGCTGGGTGAACGTCAGCAGGTCGGGCGTCTCGCGACGGGCGTGCTTCCACCAGCGGTCGAAGTGCGCGGCCGAGACGACGTCGGCCGGCACCCGCTCGTCGTAGAAGGCGAAGAGGGTCTCGTCGTCGACCAGCAGGTCGCGCCGCCGCGCGCGCTCCTCCAGCCGCTCGACGTCGTCGACCAGGTCGCGGTTGGCGTGGAAGAACGCGTGGTCGGTGCGCCAGTCGCCCTCGACCAGCGCGTGCCGGACGAACAGCTCGCGGGCCATCACGGGGTCGATGCGGCCGTAACCCACCAGCCGGTCGGCGACGAGCGGCACGCCGTAGAGCGTGACCCGCTCGCGGGCCATCGCGCTGCCGCGCCGGGCGTGCCAGTGCGGCTCGGAGTAGCTGTGCCGCAGCAGGTGCGCGCCGAGCCGCTCCGCCCAGGTCGCGTCGATCGCCGCCGCGGTGCGGCCCCACAGCCGCGAGGTCTCGACCAGCTCGGCCACCATCACCAGGTCGGGGGGCTTGCGCGAGAGCGCCGACCCGGGCCAGATCACGAACCGGGTGCTGCGCGGGCCGAGGTACTCGCGGCTGGGCCGCTTGTCGCCGTCCGTGCGCTCGTCGCGCAGGCCGATGCGCGACAGCAGACCCGACAGCAGCGAGCGGTGCAGGCGGTCGCGGTCGTCCGAGCTGGACGTCGTGATGCCGAGGTCGCGCGCCGCCTGCCGCAGCTGGTGGTGCACGTCCTGCCACTCGCGGATGCGCAGGTAGTGCAGGTACTCGCTCTTGCACATGCGGCGGAAGGCGCTGCCGGACAACGCCTCCCGCTGCTCGGCGAGGTACCGCCACAGGTTCAGCCAGGCCACGAAGTCGGACGCCGGGTCGTTGAACCTGGCGTGCTGCTGGTCGGCCTGCGCCTGCTTGTCGACCGGTCGCTCGCGCGGGTCCTGCACCGACAGCGCCGCGGCCACGACGAGCACCTCGTCGACGCAGCCCTCGTGGTCGGCCTCCAGCACCATGCGGGCGATCCGCGGGTCGAGGGGCAGCCGGGCCAGCTGGCGCCCCACCTTCGTCAACCGCCGCGACGGGTCGGCCTCGTCGGGGTCGATCGCCCCCAGCTCGTGCAGCAGCTGCACCCCGTCGCGCACCGCGCGCCGGTCGGGCGGCTCGACGAACGGGAACGCGCCGATGTCGCCCAGGCCCAGCGCGGTCATCTGCAGGATGACGGCGGCCAGGTTGGTGCGCAGCACCTCGGGCTCGGTGAAGTCGGGGCGCGACTCGTAGTCGTCCTCGGCGTAGAGCCGGATGCAGATGCCGTCGGCGACGCGGCCGCAGCGGCCGGCCCGCTGGTTCGCCGACGCCTTCGAGATGCGCTCGATCGGCAGCCGCTGCACGCCGCGGGCCCTGCTGTAGCGGGAGATCCGCGCCGTGCCGACGTCGACGACGTACCGGATGCCGGGCACCGTGAGCGACGTCTCGGCGACGTTCGTGGTCAGCACGACGCGGCGCCGGCTGTGCGGCTCGAACACGCGGTGCTGCTCGGCGCTCGACAGCCGCGCGTACATCGGCACGATCTCGGTGCCGGCCAGTCGCCGGTCGCGCCCGCCCAGGTCGAGCAGCGCCTTCTCGGCCTCGCGGATGTCGCGCTCGCCCGGCAGGAACACCAGCACGTCGCCGTCGCCCTCGGCGCCCAGCTCGAGCACGGCGTCGCAGATCGCCTGCGCCTGGTCGCGGTCGGGGTCGGCGTCCGGGTCGTCGGGGTCGACCACCGGCCGGTAGCGCACCTCGACCGGGAAGGTGCGGCCCGACACCTCGAGCACCGGCGCGCCGTCGAAGTGCTGCGAGAACCGCTCGACGTCGATGGTGGCCGAGGTGATGACGACCTTGAGGTCGGGGCGCTGCGGCAGCAGCTGCTTCACGTAGCCGAGCACGAAGTCGATGTTCAGGCTGCGCTCGTGCGCCTCGTCGATGACCAGCGTGTCGTAGCGCGACAGCAGCCGGTCGCGCTGCAGCTCCTGCAGCAGGATGCCGTCGGTCATCACCGCGAGCAGCGTGCTCGGGCGCACCGTGTCGGTGAAGCGCACCTTGTAGCCGACCAGCTCGCCGACCTCGCCGCCCAGCTCCTCGGCGACGCGCTCGGCGACGGTGCGGGCCGCGATCCGCCGCGGCTGCGTGTGCCCGATCATGCCGGTGACGCCGCGCCCCAGCTCGAGCAGGATCTTGGGGATCTGCGTCGTCTTGCCCGACCCCGTCTCGCCGGCCACCACGACGACCTGGTGGTCGCGGATCGCCGCCGCGACCTCCTCGCGCACCGCCGACACCGGCAGCTGCTCGGGGTAGGTGAGCGCCGGCACGCTGGCCCGCCGCGCCGCCACCTGCTCCGGCGTGAACCCCCGGCGCCGCGGGTGCTGCTCGGCGCCCGGCCGCGACCTCGGCCGCCGGCGTCCACCCCGCCGTCCCGGCCGCTCGCTCACGCCGTCCAGCCTACGTGCCACCCGCCACCCACTTTCCGCGCGTCCGCCCGGTTTGCGCGCCTCAGCCCGCTCGCGACGCCTCGCGGAGCGGGCTGAGGCGCGCAAAGCGGGCTGAGCGGCGGAGGGGTCGTACGGTGCGGGGCGTGGACCTCAGGGACTTCGGCGGCTTCGGGCGGGTGCGGCAGGCGGCCGTGTACGGCGCGGGGGTGCTGGGCCACCGGCCGCCGGTGCCGACGGGCTGGACGGCGCTCGAGCGGGCCGCGCGGCGGGCGATGTCGCCGCGGGCCTGGGCGTACGTCGCGGGCGGCGCGGGGCGCGAGACGACGTCGGCCGCCGACCG
>NZ_BAAHBM010000082.1:0-13814 GCF_054776675.1 Angustibacter aerolatus | reverse complement strand
GTGCGTGCCGCGGCCGACGCCGCCTTCGCCCGCTACCGCGCCGAGACCGAGGCCGCGCCGGACGACTGGGCCGCCTGGTACCGCCTCGCGCTCGCGTACGACGCCGCCGGCGACCGCCGCCGCGCGCGGCGCGCCACCCGCACCGCGATCGCGCTGCACGAGTAGCGACCCGGCGTCGAGCCGCCCCGGTGGTCGCACCTGGCCGACCGGCCACCCGGACCGACCGGTTGCGCCCGCTTCGCCCCGTGTCAACGCCCGGCAACGGAACGAACGCGTTACCGGATCGTGACGTGCAAGCGCTGTCATCGCTCTGGACGCGGGGCGGTGCAAGCGCTTAGTTTTTCGCCAACCAGGATGCCGAGCGCAGAGTCGCGCCGGAACTGGATGCGAAAGGGAGGCGCGCCACATGGCCGCTCGCACGTCCAGGTCGCAGAAGGCGATCATCCTGTCGGCGGTCGCGGGCATCTCGCTCGCGCTCGGCGCCTGTGGCGGGGGCGACGACTCGTCGTCCACCGCCGGTGGTGGCGCCAAGGCCGACTGTGCCAAGTACACCTCGTACGGTGACCTCAAGGGCAAGAGCGTCAGCGTCTACACCTCGATCGTCACGCCCGAGGACCAGCAGCAGATCGACTCGTACAAGCCGTTCGAGGACTGCACGGGCGCGAAGATCAAGTACGAGGGCAACAAGGACTTCGAGGCCCAGCTGCCCGTGCGCGTCAAGGGCGGCAACGCCCCCGACATCGCGTACATCCCGCAGCCGGGTCTGCTCAAGACGCTCGTCGCCACCGGCAAGGTCGTCAAGGCGCCCGACACCGTGTCGGCGAACGTCGACAAGTGGTGGGGCAAGGACTGGAAGAGCTACGGCACCGTCGACGGCACCTTCTACGCCGCGCCCCTGGGTGCGAACGTGAAGTCGTTCGTCTGGTACTCGCCGAAGGCGTTCGCGGACAAGGGCTACAAGGTCCCCGAGACGTTCGACGAGCTCATGCAGCTCAGCCAGAAGATCGCCACCGACAACCCCGACACCAAGCCGTGGTGCGCGGGCATCGGCTCCGGCGACGCGACCGGCTGGCCGGCCACCGACTGGCTCGAGGACGTGCTGCTGCGCACCGCGGGCCCCGACGTCTACGACCAGTGGGTCAACCACGAGATCCCGTTCAACGACCCGCAGGTGGCCGACGCGCTGGCCAAGGTCGGCGGCATCCTGAAGAACCCGGCGTTCGTCAACGGCGGTCTGGGCGACGTGAAGAGCATCGCCACGACGACGTTCCAGGACGCCGGTCAGCCGATCCTCGACGGGTCGTGCTGGATGCACCGCCAGGCGTCGTTCTACGCGGCGAACTGGCCCGAGGGCACGAAGGTCGCCCCCGACGGCGACGTCTGGGCGTTCTACTTCCCGGCCGTCGACCCCGCCAAGGGCAAGCCGGTGCTCGGCGCCGGTGAGTTCGTGGCGGCGTTCTCCGACCGTCCCGAGGTGCAGGCGTTCCAGGCCTACCTGTCCAGCGACGACTGGGCGAACAACAAGGCGAAGGCCACGCCGAACGGCGGCTGGGTCAGCGCGAACAAGGGCCTCGACGCCAACAACCTGGTCAGCCCGCTCGACAAGCAGTCCGCGGCGATCTTCCAGGACCCGAAGGCGCAGTTCCGCTTCGACGGTTCCGACCAGATGCCCGGTGCCGTCGGCGCCGGCACCTTCTGGAAGGGCATGACCGACTGGATCACCGGCAAGTCCGACCAGGCGACGCTCGACGACATCGAGAAGAGCTGGCCGAAGAGCTGAACCCCGTCGAGGGCCCGTGAGCCGACCGGCTCACGGGCCCTCGCTCGGGTGCCCACCGGCACCCCAGCACGTCCGTCCTGAGCGAAGAGGGTCAGGCCGCGCAGCGAGCGCCGCCCCGACCAGATGGAGGTGGCTTCGTTGACCGCGACCTATGCGGGCAAGTTCGGGCTGATGGTGATCGCCCTGCTGGCGTTCGGCATCGTCTTCTTCGGGATCCTGCTCATCGCCAGCCTGTTCAAGGGCCGGCGCGGCGAGAAGCTGCAGGTCGTGGCCTTCCTCGGCCCGGCGCTGCTGCTGCTGACGATCGGGCTGGTCTACCCGGCCCTGCGCACCATCTTCGAGTCGTTGAAGGACGGCCAGGGGACGAGCTTCGTCGGGCTCGACAACTACGTGACGATCTTCACCAACAGCGACCAGCTGATCGTCATCCGCAACACGGCGATGTGGGTCGTGCTGGTGCCGCTGTTCGCCACCGGCTTCGGGCTGCTCTACGCGATCCTGGTCGACCGCACCCGCATCGAGGCGCTGGCCAAGGGCCTGGTCTTCCTGCCGATGGCGATCTCGCTGGTCGGTGCGTCGATCATCTGGAAGTTCATGTACGACTACCGGCCGGAGACCCGGCCGCAGATCGGCCTGCTGAACGGCATCATGGCCAAGCTGGGCGTGGGCACCCACCAGTTCCTGCTCGACGACCCGCAGAACACGATCTTCCTCATCGTCGTCATGGTCTGGATCCAGGCCGGCTTCGCGATGACCGTGCTCTCGGCCGCGATCAAGGCCATCCCGGACGACATCATCGAGGCCGCGCGCCTCGACGGCGTGCAGGGCTTCGGCATGTTCCGCTTCATCACGCTGCCGAGCATCCGCGGCTCGGTCGTGGTCGTCGTGACCACGATCGCCATCGGCGTCCTGAAGGTCTTCGACATCGTCCGCACCATGACCGGTGGGCAGTTCAAGACCAGCGTCGTGGCGAACGAGTTCTACAACCAGACGTTCCGGTACGACAACCAGGGCCTCGGCGCCGCGCTCGCGGTCGTGCTGTTCCTGCTGGTCGTCCCGATCATCATCTACAACGTCAGGCAGCTGCGACGGGCGGAGAACCGATGAGCACCGCGATCAACCCCGCCGTCGCCGAGATCGGCGAGCGGCCCGTGCTGAAGAACTCGATCAGCACCTCCGAGCGGGCCCGCAAGACGCTGTCGTCGCGCTTCGCCTCGCTGGTCGCCATCATCATCGCGGTGCTGTGGACGATCCCGACCTTCGGGCTCTTCGTCACCTCGTTCCGCCCCGCGCTGGAGACCAACCGCTCGGGCTGGTGGCACGTCTTCACCGACCCGACGTTGACGCTGGACAACTACAAGACGGCGCTCACCGACGGGTCGCAGCCGCTGGCGCAGTTCTTCGTGAACAGCGTGGTCATCACGCTGCCGGCGGTGCTGCTGCCGATCCTGCTGGCCTGCCTCGCGGCGTACGCCTTCGCCTGGATGGACTTCCGCGGCAAGAACGTGCTGTTCGTCGCGGTGTTCGCGCTGCAGGTCGTGCCGCTGCAGGTGGCCCTGGTGCCGCTGCTGAGCCTGTACACGACCAAGCTGCACATCGGTGGCACGTACTGGACGGTGTGGTTGTCGCACACCATGTTCGCGCTGCCGCTGGCGATCTTCCTGATGCACAACTTCATCAAGGAGATCCCGGGCGAGCTCATCGAGGCGGCCCGGGTCGACGGCGCCGGGCACGTGCGGATCTTCTTCCGCATCATGCTGCCGCTGCTCACCCCGGCGCTGGCGTCGTTCGGCATCTTCCAGTTCCTCTGGGTCTGGAACGACCTGCTGGTGTCGCTGGTGTTCATCGGCGGCAACCCCGACGTCGCACCGCTCACCGTGCAGATCGCCAACCTGGCCGGCACGCGCGGCAGCGCCTGGTACCTGCTGTCGGCCGGTGCCTTCATCTCCATCATCGTCCCGCTCGCGGTCTTCCTCGGCCTGCAGCGCTTCTTCGTCCGCGGCCTGCTGGCCGGGGGTCTCAAGGGATGACATGAGCCGCATCGAGGACGTCGCGCTGGCCGCCGGCGTCTCGACGGCGACCGTCTCCAGGGCACTGCGCGGGCTGCCGAAGGTCAGCGCGGAGACCAGGCAGCGGGTGCTGGACGCCGCGGCGGAGCTGCGGTACATCGCCTCCCCGACGGCGTCCAGCCTCGCGTCCGGCAAGACCGGCGTGGTCGCGGTGGTCGTGCCGTACGTGACGCGCTGGTACTTCGCGCACCTCATCGCCGGTGCCTCGCAGATGCTGCGCGAGCACGGGTACCACGTGCTGCTGGTCGACGTCGGCGACGAGGGCCCGGGCCGCGAGATGCTGCTCGACTCGCGACTGTTCTTCAAGCGGGTCGACGCGGCGCTGGTGCTCAGCCTGCGGATGCACCCGCAGGAGCGCGAGATGCTCGGCCGGCTCGGGTTCCCGGTGGTGAGCGTCGGGGTGCCGAGCGCCGGCTGGTCGTGCGTGCGGATCGACGACGTGGGCGCGATCCGCCTCGCCACCGAGCACCTGATCGGCCTCGGGCACGAGCGCATCGCGTTCGTCGGCGGCAAGCCGCTGCCGGCGACCGACTTCACGACGCCTGGCGACCGCGAGACCGGGTTCCGCGCCGCGATGGCCGACGCCGGGCTGCCGGTGCGCGACTGGCAGGTGGCGAACGCCGCCTGGACGCCGGCGGGCGGGCTCGAGGCCGGGCTGTCGCTGCTGCGCCGCCGGCAGCGCCCGACCGCCGTCGTCGTCGCCTCGGACGAGATGGCGATCGGCGTGCTGAGCGCCGCCCGCGAGCTGGGCATCGACGTGCCCGGTGAGCTGTCGGTGACCGGCGTCGACGACCACGAGATGGCCGCCGTGCACGGCCTCACGACCGTGCGGCAGCCGGTGTCGGAGCAGGGACGGATGGCCACCGAGGTGCTGCTGCGCGCCGTCGCCGGCGACGACGAGGGCCCGCGGCTGCTCACGGTGCCGACGCAGCTCGTCGTCCGTCGCACCACCGCGCCGCCGACGGGGTCCGTCGATCACGTGCAGTAGGTGCAGGGTCGCTTCGCGAGGTGCCGGACCCTCGTGAGGCGACCGCAGACCGATCTCACGTGATCGACGGCGACCCGGCGGCGCGGCGGCGGACGGCGGAGCGCGCGGCCCCGGACAGCTCGGCCACCACCTGCTCGAGCGGGCCGCGCGGTGCCCACGAGCGCCAGAGCGCAGCCAGCAGCACGGCGAGCGCGGCGTGCAGCAGCCACAGCGTGTGCGGCTCGTCGGGCCCCCACCCGGCGTCGGCGGCGATCACGTGCAGCGTGTAGAGGGTCAGCGTCATCGAGCCGGTGGCGGCCAGCGCGCGCGCCGCCCCGACGCCGGCCCCGCGCCGGCCCGGCCGCTGCAGCCGCCCGGTCAGCAGCAGGCAGAGCCCGAGCACCGCGACCGCGCACCCGGCGACGTGCACCAGGTCGAACGGCGTGCCGGTGTGCGGCGCGACGACCGCGAGCCACCACGGGGACGTCGTGGGCGTGGTGCCGTAGAGGCCGCGCAGCTGCAGCTGGCCGGGCCCCAGCGAGGGCTGGACGTCGGCGCCCGGCCCGGCCGCGACGAGGTGCGTCCAGCCGGCGCGCACCAGCAGCGTCGAGGCGCCCCAGGCGACGGCGGCCGCGCCGGCCGCGAGCGCCACGAGCCGGCGCGCGACGTCGGCCCGGTGCAGCCCGACCAGCGCGACGGCGAGCCCGACCAGCAGGAACGTCGTCCAGGTCAGCACCGGGTAGTAGCCGGTGAGCAGCAGCCGCTCGAGCAGCGACAGCGGGTCGGTGCCGACGTCGCGCAGCGAGGGCTGGGCGCCGGGACCGGCCGCGCGCCCGCTGCGCAGCGCGTGGCTGAGCAGCGGCGTCAGCACCGCCCAGCAGCCGCCCGTCACCAGCAGCGCGCGGGGCCGCAGCCGCAGCAGGGGGAGGGCCACGAGGAACAGCAGCCCGTAGTTCGTGAGGATCACCGCGATCGGCGGGTCGAGCTCGACGAGCAGCAGCCCCACCGCGGCCACGAGCAGCGCGCGCACCGCCACACCCGCCCGGGCACCGGCGTCGACGCGTGGCCGCTCGCCACCGGTGGCCAGCGCGAGGCTGACCCCGGCCAGCACCGCGAACAGGGCCGACGCGCGCCCGGCGAAGAGCACGCCGGTGAGCGTCTGCCGCCCGTCGTCGGCGGTCTCGGGCACCAGGTGCGTCGCCATCATGGCGAGCAGCGCCAGGGCGCGGGCGACGTCGACGCCCACCACCCGGCGCGCTCCGCCGAGCGGCTCAGGTGGCCCAGGCGGCCCAGGTGGCCCAGGCGGCCCCGTGCCCACGGCTCACTCCGCGACGAGCGCGGCCGACAGCCGCACCTCGCGCACGGGCGCGGTGCCGGCGTCGGCCGCCTCGAGCAGCCGGGCGGCGCCGTCGGCCGCGAAGCCCGCCCCGCGCAGGAACGCCATCCGGATCGCGTCGGCCTCGGGCACCCAGGTGCGCAGCTCGCGGGCGCCCTCGTCGCGGGCGACGTCGGCGCTGGCGTTCAGCAGCCGCGAGCCGTGCCCGGAACGCGCCTGTCCAGGCGTCACCAGCAGCACGACCAGCTCGACGACGCCCTCGACGCCGTCGGCCTGCGCCGGCTCGAGCGGGGCGAGCGCCGAGAAGCCGACGACGTCGGCCCCCTGCGTGGCCACCAGCACCCGGTGCCGCGGGCTGGGCGGGGCCGTGATCGCCTGCCGCCAGGCCGCGGCCAGCTCCTCGGCGGGCGGGGCGGCGGCGCCGGGCAGCAGCTCCTCGTACCCGGCCGACCACGCGGCGGCCTGCACCCGCCCGATCGCGTCGGCGTCGTCGGGGCGGGCGCGGCGCACGCCGGCGTCGGGGGTGGGGGAGGTCACGCCCAGATCCTGTCACGCCCGGTCGGGGGTCCGGCCGGCTCGACATAGGCTCGAGCGGTGACCAACGCCCTCGCCGGCCGCACCTTCGACGCCGTGCTGTTCGACATGGACGGCACCCTCATCGACTCCACCCCCGCCGTCGCCCGCTCGTGGATCACCTGGGCGCAGGAGCACGACGTCGAGCTCGAGCGGCTGCAGGGCCACCACGGGGTGCCGGCGTCGCAGATCGTCGCGCAGCTGCTCGACCTCGACCGCGCCGACCCGCGGGTGTCGACCGCGGTGGCCCGGGTGACCGAGCTCGAGCTGGCCGACACCGACGACGTCGTGACGCTGCCCGGCGCGGCCGAGGCGCTGGCCGCGCTGCCCGAGGAGCGCCGCGCGATCGTCACCTCGTGCACCCGCCCGCTGGCGCTGGTGCGCATCGAGGCCAGCAGCCTGGAGGCGCCCGCCGTGGTGGTCACCGCCGACGACGTCGAGACCGGCAAGCCCGACCCGGCGCCGTACCTGCTGGGGGCGCAGCGGCTCGGCGTCGACCCCGCGCGCTGCCTGGTGGTCGAGGACGCCGTGATGGGGCTGCGCTCGGGCCGGGCGGCCGGGGCGGCGACGCTCGCGGTCACCACGACGACCCCCGCCGCCGAGCTCGACGCCGACCTCGTCGTGGGCACGCTGGCCGACGTCCGGCTGGTCGCGGGCCCGGACGGCGTCAGGGTCGAGCAGCGGGCCTGACGCCGGGGCGCTCCAGCCGCACGAACCGGTACCGGACGCCGGTGCGCGAGGTGCGCCAGTCGTCCTCGCGCACCCGCAGCCACCCGTCCAGCAGGGGAGCGTGCACGTCGTCGGGCTGATCGCCCAGGTCGAGGTCGAGCTCGGTCAGCTCGACCGCGTCGGCCAGCGGCAGCGCCTCGGCGTACACCCGGCCGCCCCCGACCACGCTCACCGGCCCCTGCGCCGCCGCCAGCGCCGCGTCGAGCGAGCCCAGCACCTCGGCGCCCTCGGCCACGAGCCCCGAGCGCGACAGCACCAGGTTGCGGCGGTCGGCCAGCGGGCGGAAGCGCGGCGGGATCGACTGCCAGGTCGCCCGACCCATCACCACCGTGGTGCCCGTGGTGAGCTCGACGAAGTGCGCCATGTCCTCCGGCACCCGCCACGGCATGCCGCCGTCGCGACCGATCAGCCCGCCGCTGGCCTGCGCCCAGACCAGCGTGACCGGGCCGGCGTCAGACGGCAACGGGCGCCTTGATCGCCGGGTGGTGGCGGTAGTCGACCAGCGAGAAGTCGTCGTAGTCGTAGTCGAACAGCGACGCGGCCCGGCGCAGCTCGACCCGGGGGAACGGGTACGGGTCGCGGGTCAGCTGCTCGCGCACCTGCTCGACGTGGTTGTCGTAGACGTGGCAGTCGCCGCCGGTCCAGACGAAGTCGCCCGGCTCGAGGCCGACCTGCTGGGCGACCATCAGCGTCAGCAGCGCGTAGCTGGCGATGTTGAACGGCACGCCGAGGAACAGGTCGGCGCTGCGCTGGTAGAGCTGGCACGACAGGCGGCCGTCGGCGACGTGGAACTGGAACAGCGCGTGGCACGGCGCCAGGGCCATGTCGGGCACGTCGGCCACGTTCCAGGCCGACACGATCATCCGGCGCGAGTCGGGGTCGGTGCGCAGCTGCTGCAGCACCTGCGCGATCTGGTCGACGTGCCCGCCGCCCGGGGTCGGCCAGCTGCGCCACTGGACGCCGTAGACCGGGCCGAGGTCGCCGTCGGCGTCCGCCCACTCGTCCCAGATCGTGACGCCGCGCTCCTGCAGCCAGCGCACGTTGCCCTCGCCGCGCAGGAACCACAGCAGCTCGAGCGCCACCGACCGGAAGTGCACGCGCTTGGTCGTGACCAGCGGGAACCCGTCGGCGAGCGACCAGCGCATCTGGTGGCCGAACACGCTGCGGGTGCCCGTGCCGGTGCGGTCGGCCTTCGCGGTGCCGTGCTCCAGCACGTGCCGCAGCAGGTCCTCGTACTGGGTGTCCGGACGGGTCGCGGGGCGGTCGGCCATGCCGGTGATCGTACGTGTGTAACGCCGGTGACCCCGGCAGCGATGGAGCACTCAGGGCCGCGTCGTCACCCGGACCCCCGAGCGGGTGACGGCGCGGCTCCTCTGCGTCCGCCGCACGGGGGCCGGTAGGTTGGGGGCCATGCACACGACGCCGTCCGCCGACCTGTCGCCGGCCCCGCTCGGGCGCGTGCTGACCGCGATGGTGACGCCGTTCCGCGAGGTCGGCGGCGAGCTCGCGGTCGACCTCGACGCCGCCCAGCACCTGGCGCGCACGCTCGTCGAGCAGGGCTGCGACGGCCTCGTGGTCTCCGGCACGACCGGCGAGTCGCCCACGACGTCGGACGCCGAGCAGGTCGACCTGGTGCGCGCCGTGCGCGAGGCCGTCGGCCCGGGCGTCGTCGTGATGGCCGGCGTCGGCACCAACGACACCGCGCACTCCGTGGCGCTCGCGCGCGCCGCGGCGACCGCGGGGGCCGACTCGCTGCTCGTCGTCACGCCGTACTACAGCAAGCCGCCGCAGGCCGGCCTGCTCGCGCACTTCACGACGGTCGCCGACGCCACCGACCTGCCGGTCATGCTCTACGACATCCCCGGCCGCTCCGGCGTCCCGATCGAGACCGAGACGCTGGTGCGCGCGGCCGAGCACCCGCGGATCGTGGCGGTGAAGGACGCCAAGGGCGACTTCTACGCCGGCTCGTGGGTGATGGCCCGCACCGACCTGGCGTTCTACTCCGGCGACGACGCCGCCAACCTCGGCTGGCTGGCGCACGGCGCCGTCGGCATGGTCAGCGTCGTCGCCCACGTCGCCGCCCGCCGGTACGCCGCGATGGTCGAGGCCGTGCTGGCCGGCGACCTGGCCACCGCCCAGCGCGTGCACCGCGAGCTGCTGCCCGCCGTGCGCGGGATCATGACCCGCACGCAGGGCGTCATCATGGCCAAGGCCGCGCTGCAGCTGCACGGCGTGCTGGCCTCGCGCGCCGTCCGGCTCCCACTCGTCGAGGCCACGCCCGACGAGGTGTCCCTGCTGTCGCACGACCTCGCCGAAGCCGCACTCCTGGAGACCACCGCGTGAGCCACCCGCACCCCGACCTGAAGACCCCGCCGAAGCTGCAGCGCGGCGCGCTGCGCGTCGTCGCCCTCGGCGGCCTCGGCGAGGTCGGCCGCAACATGGCCGTGCTCGAGCACGACGGCAAGCTGCTGATCATCGACTGCGGGGTGCTGTTCCCCGAGGACCACCAGCCCGGCGTCGACCTGATCCTGCCGGACTTCTCCTACATCGCCGACCGGCTCGACGACGTCGTCGCCGTGGTGCTGACGCACGGCCACGAGGACCACATCGGCGCCGTCCCGTACCTGCTGCGGCTGCGGGCCGACATCCCGCTGCTCGGCTCGCAGCTGACCCTCGCGTTCGTCGAGGCGAAGCTGCAGGAGCACCGCATCACGCCGTACACGCTGGCGGTGAAGGAGGGCCAGGTCGAGCGGCTCGGGCCGTTCGAGTGCGAGTTCGTCGCGGTGAACCACTCGATCCCCGACGCGCTCGCCGTCGCGGTCACCACCGCGGCCGGCACCGTGCTGCACACCGGCGACTTCAAGATGGACCAGACGCCGCTCGACGGCCGGCTCACCGACCTGCGGGCCTTCGCGCGGCTCGGCGAGCGCGGCGTCGACCTGTTCATGGTCGACTCCACCAACGCCGAGGTGCCGGGCTTCACCACCGCCGAGCGCGAGATCGGCCCGGTGCTCGAGCAGGTGATGGGCGGCGCGACGAAGCGGGTGATCGTCGCCTCGTTCGCCTCGCACGTGCACCGCGTGCAGCAGGTGCTGGACGCCGCGCACGCGCACCGCCGCAAGGTGGCCCTCGTCGGTCGGTCGATGGTGCGCAACATGGGCGTCGCCCGCGACCTGGGCTACCTGCACGTGCCGGACGGCGTGCTGGTCGACGTCAAGGCGGTCGACAGCCTGCCCGACGACCGGGTCGTGCTCATGTGCACCGGGTCGCAGGGCGAGCCGATGGCCGCGCTGTCGCGGATGGCGAACAACGACCACCGGGTGCGGATCACCACCGGCGACACCGTGATCCTCGCCTCCTCGCTCATCCCGGGCAACGAGAACGCCGTGTTCCGGGTGATCAACGGCCTGACCCGGCTCGGTGCGCGCGTCGTGCACTCCGGCAACGCGCGGGTGCACGTGTCGGGCCACGCCAGCGCCGGCGAGCTGTTGTACTGCTACAACATCATCAAGCCGCGCAACGTGATGCCGGTGCACGGCGAGACCCGCCACCTGGTGGCCAACGCCGACATCGCGGTGAAGAGCGGCGTGCCGCGCGAGCGCGTGGTGCTGGCCGAGGACGGCGTGGTCGTCGACCTGGTGAACGGGCGCGCCAAGGTGGTCGGCGCGGTGGAGTGCGGCTACGTGTACGTCGACGGCTCGAGCGTCGGCGAGATCACCGACGCCGACCTCAAGGACCGCCGCATCCTCGGCGAGGAGGGCTTCGTCTCGATCGTCGTGGTGGTCGACTCGGCCACCGGCAAGGTCGTGGCCGGCCCGGAGATCCACGCGCGAGGCGTCGCCGAGGGCGAGGCGGTCTTCGACAGCATCCGCCCGCAGATCGCCGCGGCCCTGCAGGAGGCCGTGGCCGGCGGCACCACCGACGCGCAGCAGCTGCAGCAGGTGGTGCGCCGGGTGGTCGGGCGCTGGGCCGGCGGCAAGCTGCGCCGGCGTCCGATGATCATCCCGCTGGTCGTCTCCGCCTAGGCCGAGCGGGGTGCCTGCTGCGCCGAGCGGGTGAACCGCGTGGTGCGCACGGCAAACAGCAGGTCAAGTCCGGCTGCCGTCCGGCCGACATCGCTCTTCGACCCACCAGAGCGGGTGGGAATGGGAGTGGTCATGGCCAGGTGGCGGTTGCGACGGGCGTCGCGGCAGGTGCAGCAGGTGCGACGCACCAGCCTGCGTGACGTCGTCGACCGCAGCTTCCGGGCGGTCGTGGCCGGCTCCGTCGCCGTCGTCGTGGTCGTCGGCTCGCTGCTGCTCTGGCTCACCACCACCTCGCGTCCCGAGATCGACCACACCGAGCAGGCGCTGATCGCCGTGCAGGCCGGGCACACCGCGATGCTCGACCAGGAGTCGAACCTGCGCGGGTTCATCAGCACCGACGACCTCGCGTTCGTCACGTCGTACAACAAGGCCCGCGGCGACCTCGAGCTGAGCAACACCCGGCTGCTGAAGGTGGGCGTCGACCGGCGCAGCACCGAGGCGATCGTCGGGCTGCGACTGGCGCAGCAGCGCTGGACCAGCGAGTGGGCCGCGGTCGCCGGCGCCGGGTTCGCCCCCGGCACGGTGGGCAGCGACGAGCGCGCGACCTTCCTGCTGCAGGACAAGGTGCTGTTCGACGCCTACACCGAGGCGCGCGACCGCGCCACGGACGTGCTGACCGCCGAGCTCGTGCAGCACCGCCGCGCCCAGGACCTCGCGCTCTTCATCGTCGCCGGCGCCTGCGTGGTGATCGTCGGGTGCGTCTCGATCGTGTCGGTGCGCCGCCGCGGCCGCCTGCACCGCGACCTCATGGGCCCGGTCGAGGCCGTGCTGGAGGGCTTCGAGCAGGTCGCCCAGGGCCGCCTCGACGAGCCGGTCACCGCCGACGGGCCGCTCGAGCTCGAGGCGGTCGTCGTCGGCATGAACCGGATGACCCGGGCCCTCGCCGAGTCGCGCGACCGCACCGCCAGCCGCGAGCAGCAGGTGCGCGAGCAGTCGCAGCAGCTGCGCAGCATCCTCGCGATGGTGCGCGAGATCGGCGGCAGCCTGAACCTCGAGTACGTCGTCGACGCCGTGGTCGAGGGCGTCGCCCGGATCGCCCGAGCCGACCGCGCCGTCATCTGGCTGGTCAGCCCGGACGGCGGCTCGCTGGTGCCGGCACAGGGCGCCCGGCGCCGGGTGACCGGTGCCGACGCCGTCGAGCTCGGCAGCGGCCCCATCGGTCGGGCCGCCAAGTACAGCCGCATGGTGCGCACCGCCTGCGTCGACGAGCGCGAGGGCCAGCGGCTCGCCGTGCCGCTCGTCGTCGGGTCGCGCGTGGTCGGGGTGCTGGACGTCGAGCGCGCCGACGCCACCGACCTGGCCGACGCCGACATCGAGGTGCTCGAGACGCTGGCCATCCACTCGGCGACCGCGCTCGAGGCCGCCCGCCTGCACGAGGACGCCGCCCACGCCAGCGAGCACGACGCGCTGACCCAGCTGCCCAACCGCCGCCGGCTCGACAGCGACCTGGCCCTGGAGTGCGAGCGCAGCCTGCGCTACGCCCGGCCGCTCGCCTTCGTGATGCTCGACCTCGACCACTTCAAGCAGGTCAACGACGTGCACGGGCACACCCGCGGCGACGAGGTGCTGCAGACCGTGGCCGACCTCATCGTGGCCGAGCTGCGCGCCTCCGACACCGCCTACCGGTACGGCGGCGAGGAGCTGGCCGTCATCCTGCGCGAGAGCGACCTCGCTGCCGCGCAGCTGGTGGCCGAGCGGCTGCGCGCCCGCATCGAGACGGTCTTCGCCGCACCGGGCGAGGTCGGCGTCACCGCCTCGCTGGGCATCGCCGAGATCGGACCGGCCACCGCCATGCCGTCGGCGCTGGTCGCGGCGGCCGACGCGGCCCTGTACCGGGCCAAGCGCGAGGGCCGCAACGCCGTGCGCTCCGCCGACCCCGCCGCACCCGCCACGCTGGCTGCCGTCGCCGGCTGACCCCCTCGGTTCGCCCTGCCGTCCGAGCCCCCGCGCCCACCCCTTTCCGCGCGTCAGCCCGGTTTCCGCGCGCCAGCCCGCTCGGGCGGGTGCCTGGAGCGGGCTGAGGTGCGCAAAGGCACACGTGCGGAGCCGACCCGGCCCGGACGCCGGGTGTCGGCCGCCCGGGACCGTGTGACCCGTGTGGCGAACGGTGCGGATGAGGCTCGCCCAGGTACTGTCGTCGACCATGGCGACCCGTACGTCTTCCCCCGTGCGCCGGTCGGGCAGCACCTCCGCGCGAACCGGCAGCAGCAAGCCGGCGGCCGCGCCCGACAGCACCCGGCCCGCCGGCCGCACGCCCGCGAGCCGCCCGGCCCGC
>NZ_BAAHBM010000081.1:0-14439 GCF_054776675.1 Angustibacter aerolatus | reverse complement strand
CGGCGGCGTCCGGCCGGGTGGCGGGCTCGGGGCGCGGCGGCTGCGGGCGGTCGGCGGCGCCGGGACGGAACACCCGGCCCACCTCGAACAGCGCGAGGTCGAGGGTGCCGCGGGCGTGGTTGCGCCGGGCCGCGTCGCCCAGCGTCTCCAGCAGGGCGGTGCGCAGCAGCGGCGCCTCCTCGCTGAGCGGGTTCGCGAGCCGCAGCGCCCGCCGGCGGTCGTCGTCGTCCGGCAGCTGCAGCGCGTCGAGCCGGCCCGGCGCGACGAACGGGTAGGTCTGCACCTCGACGTACCCGTGCTCGGCGAGCGCCGTCGACGCCAGCCGCCGCAGCCGCTGCGCACGGGTCAGGCCACGACCGGCGGGGGCCGGCGGCAGCACGCCGACGATCTGGTCGTACCCCGCGACGCGGGCGACCTCCTCGACGAGGTCGGCGCCCTCGACGAGGTCGGGTCGCCACGACGCGGGCGTGACCAGCAGGTCGTCCTCCGAGCGCTCCACCTCGCAGCCCACGGCCCGCAGCGCGCCGTCGACCGTCTCGGCGTCGAGCTCGCGCCCCACCAGGCGCGCGGGCAGGTCGGCCGCCATGCGGATCGGCGCCACCGGCGTCCGCTCGTCGACGTCGGTGACGCCGTCGGCGGTGCCGCCGGCGTGCTCGACGAGCAGCCGGACGGCGAGCTCGGCCGCGCGGTGCGCGAGGTCGCGGTCGACGCCGCGCTCGAAGCGGCGGCTGGCCTCGGTGCTCAGCTTGTGCCGGCGCGAGCTGCGGGCCACCGTCACCGGGTCGAACAGCGCCGACTCGACGAGCAGGTCGCGGGTGGTGTCGGTGACCTCGCCGTCGGCGCCGCCCATGACGCCGGCGATCGCCAGCACCCGGCTGCCGGCCGGCTCGTCGACGGTGACCAGCAGGTCCTCCGCGTGCAGGGCGCGGTCGACGCCGTCGAGCGTCGTGAGCCGCTCGCCCGGCGCCGCCCGACGCACCACGACCGGACCGCCCAGGGTGGCCAGGTCGAAGGCGTGCAGCGGCTGGCCGGTCACCAGCATCACGTAGTTCGTGACGTCGACCGCCAGCGAGATGGGCCGCATGCCGAGCTGCTGCAGCAGCCGCTGCATCCAGTCGGGGCTCGGCGCCGCGGCGTCGACGCCTCGCACGGTGCGTGCCACGTAGCGCGTGCAGCCGGGCCGACCGCGCACGGGGTCGTCGTCGGTCAGCCGCACCTCGTGGCCGCGGCCGTCGGCCGGGGCCGCCTCGAACCGGGCGGGATCGACCGGGTCGGTGAAGGCGCCGCGCGCGCCGAGCGCGTACTCGCGACCCAGCCCGCGCAGGCTGAAGCAGTACCCGCGGTCGGGCGTCACGTTGACCTCGACCACGACGTCGTCGAGGCCGAGCAGCGGCAGCGCGTCGTCGCCCACCGCGACGCCGGCGACCTGCTCGGGGGTCAGCACGACGATGCCGTCGTGGTCGGTGCCGACGCCGAGCTCGAGCGAGCTGCAGATCATGCCGTCGCTGACGTGGCCGTACGTCTTGCGCGCCGAGATCGCGAACCCGCCGGGCAGCACCGCACCCGGCAGCGACACCACGACGTGGTCGCCGGCGTCGAAGTTGTGCGCACCGCAGACGATGCCGCGCACGCCGCCGTTCGCGGCGCCGACGTCGACCTGGCACCAGTTGATCGTCTTGCCGTTCTTCTGCGGCTCGGGCACGCGCTCGACGACGCGGCCGACGACGACCGGGCCGGTGATGTCGCCGCCGTGCAGCGCCTCCTCCTCGAGCCCGACCCGCACGAGCGCGGCCTGCACCTGCTCGGGGGTGGTGCTCGCGTCGGCGTCGGTGTGCTCGCGCAGCCAGCTCAGCGGGATCCGCACCTCAGACCTCCATCCCGTAGTGGCGGCTGAACCGGACGTCGCCCTCGACCATGTCGTGCATGTCGGCGACGCCGTGGCGCAGCATCAGCGTGCGCTCGATGCCCATGCCGAACGCGAAGCCCGAGTAGCGGTCGGGGTCGACGCCGCAGGCGCGCAGCACGTTCGGCGCGACCATGCCGCAGCCGCCCCACTCGAGCCAGCGCTCCCCCGCCGGCGTGCGCCAGCGCAGGTCCATCTCGGCGCTCGGCTCGGTGAACGGGAAGTACGACGGGCGGAAGCGCGTCACGACGTCGTCGCCGAACACCGCGCGGGCGAAGTGCTCGAGGGTGCCCTTCAGGTGCGCCATCGTCAGGCCCTCGTCGACCGCGAGCCCCTCGACCTGCGAGAACACCGGGGTGTGCGTCGCGTCGAGCTCGTCGGTGCGGTACGTGCGACCCGGGCACACGACGTACGTCGGGACGCCGCGCTCCAGCAGCGAGCGCACCTGCACCGGGGAGGTGTGGGTGCGCAGCACGAGGCCGGCCTCCGGCGGCTCGACGAAGAAGGTGTCCTGCATCTGCCGCGCCGGGTGGTCGGGGTCGAAGTTCAGCGCGTCGAAGTTGAACCACTCGGCCTCGACCTCGGGACCCTCGGCGATCTCCCAGCCCATCCCGACGAACAGGTCGCCGATGCGGTCCGACAGCAGCTGCAGGGGGTGCCGCGCGCCGGCCGGCACGCGGTCGACGGGCAGGGTGACGTCGACGGTCTCCACGACGAGCACCCGGGCGTCGCGCTCGGCCTCGAGCACCGCGGTGCGCTCGGCCAGCGCCTGCTGCACCGCGCCGCCGGCCTGACCCACCCGGCGTCCGGCGTCGGCCTTGGCCGCCGGCGGCAGCGCGCCGATCTCGCGGTTGGCCAGGGCGAGCGGGCTGCGGTCGCCCGCGTGCTCGAGGCGCGCGACCTTCAGGGCGTCGAGGTCGGCGGCCGTCGCGACGGCGGCGAGGGCCGCGTCGACGGCCTGCTGCACCGCCTCCTCGGACAGCGCCTCGACCCGCACGGGGTCGTAGCTGGTGTTGGGTCCGGACACGGGGTACCTGCTCTCTGGCGTGCGCCGCCGGGACGGGATCGGGCCCGGGCGCGGCGCGGGGGTGCGGGGTGGTCTGCGGTGGGCGCCCGCCGTCAGGCCACGTGCTCTGGCACCTCGGCGGGCAGCGTAAACCGGAACCGCGCGCCGCCCGACGGCGCCCGGCTCACCGCGATGCGACCGCCGTGGGCCTCGATCAGGCCGCGCACGAGGTACAGCCCGAGGCCGGTGCCACCGCGGCTGCGGCCGTGCCAGAACCGGGTGAACACGCGCTGCATGTCCTCCTCGGCGATGCCCTCGCCCTCGTCGCTGATCGTCACCGCCAGCACCGGCACCGGCTCGCCGTCGCCGATCGGCTCGGTGCGGGCCGCGACGACGACCTCGACGGTGCCGTCACCGTGCCGCACGGCGTTCTCGAGCAGGTTGGCCAGCACCTGGTCGAGGCGGTCGGGGTCGGCCCACACCTCGGGCACCTCGCGCTCGACGACGACCTGGAAGGTGCTCTCGGCGTGCCCGCTGGCGACCATGCGGTCGACGTAGCGGCGGACGGCGGTGGGCACGTCGACCGGCTGCCGGCGCACCTCGAGGCGGCCGGCGTCGATGCGGGAGATGTCGAGCAGCTCGGTGATCAGCCGGGTGACGCGGTCGGCGTCGTGCTCGATCGTCTCGAGCATGAACCGCTTCTGGTCGTCGGTGAAGCGGTCCCACCGGCGCAGCAGGGTCGCGGTGAACCCCTTGACCGACGTCAGCGGCGAGCGCAGCTCGTGGGCCACCGTGGAGATGAGCACACCGTGCTCCTCCTGCATCCGCTGCCGCGCGACGGCGTCGCGCAGGCCCAGCACCACCAGGTCGACCGGCTGCCCCGGACCGGGACGCCGGTACGTGGCGGTGACCAGCACCTCGCGCGGGGTGCCCTCGCCGGGCAGCAGCATCAGCCGCTCGCGGTGACCGGTGCGGGTCTGCAGGCCGCCCCACGGGTCGGTCAGCGCCCACCAGCCGCGGCCGTCGGTGTCCTGCAGCGGGAGGCACTCGCGGACGTCGTGCCCGACCAGCTCGGAGCCGGCCTGGTTCAGCACCCGCTCGGCGGCGGCGTTGACCTGCCGCACCACGCGGTCGGCGCCGATCACCACCACGCCGTCGGGCAGGAGGTCGAGGGCGAGCCCGGGGACGGTGTCGAGCTCGAGGTCGCGCAGCCGCAGCGGCTGGGTGTCGGCGCGCGAGGACGCCGCGCCGGCCTGCTGAGCGGTCCCCATGCGCAGATGCTACCGAGTGCCGTGCTCGCGGCGCTGCGCCCGACGCTGCGAGCGCGCCGAGGCGTACAGGCAGACGGTCGCGGCGGCCGCCAGGTTGAGGCTCTCGGCCCGCCCGTGCAGCGGCACCCGCACCACGGCGTCGGCCAGCGCCCGCTGCTCGGGCGGCAGCCCCCAGGCCTCGTTGCCGAGCAGCCAGGTCGTCGGCCGGGCCAGCAGGGCCGTCGGCAGACCGGCGTCGTCGCGGGCGTCGCGCTCGACGTCGTCGAGCAGGTCGTCGAGGTCGGCGTCGCCCGCCCCGTCGGCCGCCAGCACGACCAGGCCGCGGGCCCGCAGCGCCTCGACGGCGTCGGTCAGCGGCACGTCCTGGGCGACCGGGAGGTGGAACAGGCTGCCGGCCGTCGCCCGGACGCACTTGGGGTTGTGCACGTCGACGCTGGCCTCGGTGAGCACGACCGCCCCCGCCCCGGCGGCGTCGGCGGCCCGGATGACGGTGCCCGCGTTGCCCGGGTCGCGCACCTGCGCGAGCAGCGCCACGAGCGACGGCACGGACGCCGGGTCGCCCGGTTCACCGAGCACCTGCGCGAGCGGCCGGTCGAGGGTGCGGCAGACGGCGAGCAGGCCCTGCGGGGTGACCGTGTCGGTCATCGCGGCGAGCACCTCGTCGGTCGCCGGCGTCACGGCGAGGCCGCTGTCGCGGGCCAGGTCGAGCTCGGCCGCGTACCGGTCGGCGGCGGCGGCGGTCGCGTAGAGCTCGAGCACCACCGGACCGCCGTGGTCGCCGGCGGCCCGGGCGGCGACGTGCGCGTGCACCGCCTCGCGGACCGACTGCGGCCCTTCCGCGACGAACCGGCCGGCCCGGACGCGCGCGACGCGCCGGCCCAGCCGGTGCACCGCCCGCACCCGGTCGCTGCGTGGGTTCACCACGGCAGCGGGCGGCTGCGAACGGGTCGGCCGGGCCGGCGCGTCGGTGGCACCGGGACCCTGGATCGGGCGGGGCAGGTCAGGCCGCGTCGGTCTCGGCGGCCACGGGGACCTGGGCCGGGACGTTGGCGCGCGACAGCTCGACGAGCGCGGTGAAGGCCGCCGCGTCGTTGACGGCCAGCTCGGCCAGCATGCGACGGTCGACCTCGACGCCCGCGGCCTTCAGGCCCTGGACGAAGCGGTTGTAGGTCATGCCGTTCGCGCGGGCCGCGGCGTTGATCCGCTGGATCCACAGGCGACGGAAGTCGCCCTTCTTCGCCTTGCGGTCGCGGTAGGCGTAGGTCAGCGAGTGGGTGACCTGCTCCTTGGCCTTGCGGTACAGCCGCGAGCGCTGGCCGCGGTAGCCGCTGGCCCGCTCGAGGACGACCCGGCGCTTCTTCTGGGCGTTGACCGCCCGCTTCACGCGTGCCACGTGAGTTCTCCTTCAGTGTGTGGGACGAGAGGGGGGTCGGTCAGCGACCGAGCAGGCGCTTGATCCGCTTCACGTCGGCGGGCGAGGTGATGACGTCCTTGGCCACGCGACGGGCGCGGCTGGAGGTCTTCTCCTCGAACTTGTGCACGTTGTTGGCCTGCTCGCGCATGACCTTGCCCGTGCCCGTGACGCGGAAGCGCTTCTTCGCCCCGCTGTGGGTCTTGTTCTTCGGCATGGCTGCCGTCTCTCCCTCGTCGTCTCGGCCGCGCCGGTGGGCGCGGACCGTCGTGCACCGCCGTCCCCGTGCCGGGGCAGCGATCGTCTGGGGCCGGCCCGGGTGGGCCGCCCGCTGGGTGGTGCGGGCCGTCAGGCCTGCGCGGGCTGCTGCTCGGCCGTCTCGGCGGGCGCCTGCTCGGCAGCCTGGTCGGTCAGGTCGGTCTGGTCGGGCTGATCCGTCTGGTCGGTGGTGACGTCGTCGGACGGCTCGGTCGACCCGTCGTCGGAGGTGCGCCGGCGGCGCTCCTCGGCCTTGACGTCGGCCTTCCGCTTCGTGGGGCCCAGGACCATGATCATGTTGCGGCCGTCCTGCTTCGGCGAGCTCTCGACGAAGCCGAGCTCGGCGACGTCCTCGGCGAGGCGCTGCAGCAGGCGGAAGCCCAGCTCGGGCCGCGACTGCTCGCGACCGCGGAACATGATGGTCACCTTGACCTTGTCACCGGCCTTGAGGAACCGGACGACGTGGCCCTTCTTGGTGCCGTAGTCGTGCGGGTCGATCTTCGGCCGGAGCTTGATCTCCTTGATCACCGTGTTGATCTGGTTCTTGCGCGCCTCGCGGTCCTTCAGCGCGTTCTCGTACTTGAACTTGCCGTAGTCCATCAGCTTGCAGACGGGCGGCCGCGCCGTCGGGGCGACCTCGACCAGGTCGAGGTCGGCCTCCTGCGCCAGCCGGAGCGCGTCCTCGACGCGCACGATGCCCACCTGCTCGCCGTTGGGTCCGACCAGCCGCACCTCGGCGACGCGGATGCGGTCGTTGATACGGGGTTCGGTGGTGATGTCTGTGCTCCTCGGTGCTGTCACGGAGACCACGACGACGAGAAAGGCTCCCGTCGCCGTCGCGAGAGGAGCCTCCACCCCGAGCCGTCACCAGGCACCGGGGGACGCCGATGGCGTCGCCGGCGCGCCGGGGCACGCTCGACCCGGCCGCAACGGCCGAGCTGGACCGGGACCCGGCAGCCTGCACGGCCGCACGGGTGGGAGAGACTCCGCTTGCGCACCTGCGCCGTGCCCGTCCCCGAGGGGCTGGTCACGTCGTAGGTCGGTCGGTCTGCGAGGGTATCAGCATGGACGCCGACGCCGCTATTCCCGCCGACCAGCCCGCCCAGCAGCCCACCGGGCAGCCGGCGGACCCGACGGCGGATCCGACGGCCGACGCCGTGCGCGACATCGCCGAGGTGCCGGCGATCGAGGTCATCACCACCGCGGCGCTGCACCTGATGAGCGCCGCCGCGGTGAAGGTCGGCCTCGGCGCCGACGAGCCGACCGACGGCACGGTCCTGCACCGCGACCTCGACGAGGCGCGCAAGCTCATCACGGTGCTCGCCGCACTCGTCACCGCGGCTGCGCCCGAGGTCGGCAACCAGCACGCGCGCCTGCTGCGCGACGGTCTGCGCGAGCTGCAGCTGGCCTTCCGCGAGGCCTCCCCCGTGCCCGACGCCCCGGGTCAGGGGCCGGGCGAGCGGGTCACGGGGTTCGTGAGCTGACCGGCCCCGGCGCACCCGGCGCCACCCGCTCGACGGCCTCGGCCGCCGCACCGACGGCCCCCACCCCGACCTGCTCGGCCTCGTCGACCGCCTCGACACCCGCACCGGTGGCTGCAGCCGGCCCGCGCCGGATCCGCACCACGAGCAGCCCGAGCAGCGCCAGCAGCACGCCGGCCACGCCCACCACGCCGAACCCGGCCCACGCCCCGGTGCGGTCGATGGCCACGCCGGCGAGCGGCGCACCCAGCGCGACGCCGGTGGTGAGCGCCGAACCGTGCCAGCCCATCGCCTCGCCCCGCGCCCGCTCGGGCACCAGCGCGGTGATCGCCTCGGACGTCGCGGTCATCACCGGCGCGCACAGCAGGCCGGCCGGGACCACCGTCAGCACCAGCCACCAGCCGTCGGGAGCGAGCCCGACCGGGGCGGTGAGCGCGCCCAGCCCGAGCAGCAGCACCAGGGGCGTGCCGCCGCGCGGCACCGCCCCGTAGACCAGGCCGCCGACGAGCGAGGCCAGCGCCCAGACCGCGGTGACCAGGCCGGTCAGGCCGGGCTGGTGCGACTCGCGCAGGCTGGCGACGATGCTGACGTCGGTGCCGGCGAGCACCACCGTCGAGGCGGCGGTCACGGCCAGCACGACGAGCAGCCGCGGGGTCACGGGCACCTTGGCCGGTCGGGCTGGTCGGGCTGGTCGGGCCGGTCCCGCCGTCCGGTCCGGCGCAGCCGACGCAGCATGCTCGAGCGGCGCGGCCACGGCGGGCTCCTGCGGCGCGCGCACCGGTGGGTCCTGCACCATGAGCGCGATGCCGGCCAGCACGCTGGTGACGGCGATGCCGAGCAGCGCGACGTGCGTCGAGACCGAGGTGGCGACCACCACGCCGAGCGCGGGGCCGGCCATGAACGACACCTCGACGGCCATGGAGTCGAGGGCGAACGCCGCCCGCCGCTGCACCTCGGGCACCAGCGCGGCCAGCCCGAGCCGGGTCACCGTGAACACCGGCAGACCCAGCAGACCGGCGACGAGCACGGCGACGAGCAGCCCCTCGAACGGCAGGAAGGGCGAGGCGCTCCACACCGCGCCCTCGGCGACCACCGACGGCAGCAGCGCCCGGCGCAGCCCGAGCCGGTCGACCATCCGCCCGCGCCAGGGCGACCCGAGCGCCGAGCCGACGGTCATGACGCTGACGACCAGGCCCGCTGCGGCGTACCCGCGGTGCAGCCCCTGCACGACGTGCACGGTCAGCACCACGCTCATGGCCGTGTGCGGCACCCGGGCCAGCACCCCGAGCAGCGTCAGCGAACGGACCCCGGGGACGGCGAGGACGCGGCGGTAGGGGGTCAGCGGCACGAGGTGCAGTCTCGCAGCGCCCTCCGACACCCGGCGACCGGGCCGCCGTCCGACCCGCCCCCTGCGCGGGCGGCCGGCGGCACCGGACCGGGGTCTCAGGCGCCGACGGTGCCGAACGTCGCCGCGCCGGCCGGCCGGTACGTGGCGACGACGACGCCGCTGCCCGTGGTGCGGCTCGCGACCAGGCGCATCGCCGTGGCCGGTGCGTCGTCGGCGTGCAACCGGTGACCCCCGCCGCCGACGACCACCGGCATCGTGAGCACGTGGTGCTCGTCGAGCAGGTCGTGCGCGAGCAGCCACTGCGTCAGGCGCACGCTGCCGTGCACCTGCAGCTCGCCCTCCGCGTCGCCCGGCGAACCGCCGTCGGCACCGCCCAGGGCGTCGCGCACCTCGGGCACCTGGCGCTCGAGGTCGCCGTCGAGCACCGTCGTCGGACCCCACGCCGGGTCGCGCAGGGTGCGCGAGGCGACGTGCTTGGGCAGCCGGTTCAGCCGGTCGCCGATCGGGTCGGCCGCCTCGCCGTGCTCGGGCCAGTACGCCGCGAAGATCTCGTAGGTGCGGCGGCCGAGCAGGAACCCCGCGGCCCGGTCGAACACCTCGGTGACGAAGGCCCCGAACTCCTCGTCGACGTACGGCGCCGCCCAGCCGCCGCGGTCGAACCCGCCGTCGCGGTCCTCGTCGGGGCCGCCGGGTGCCTGGGTGACGCCGTCGAGCGAGACGAACGTGGTGGCCGTGATCCGTGTCATGCCGGTGCAGACGCCCGGCGGTCGCCCGACTCATCGGCGGCGAGCCGGTAGACCGACACGTGCGACGTCGAGTCGGCGGTGAACGGCGTGCCCGACCAGTCGGCGTGCCGCGACTCCAACCGGAACCCGGCCAGCCGGGCCATCAGGTCGAGCTCGGACGGCCAGACGAAGCGGTGCGGGCTGCGGCCGACCCGGGCCGCGCGGGCGTCGTCACCGGGCACCCGGTCGTCGAAGGTCACGTGCACCGAGGTGAGCAGCTGGTGCAGCGGGTCGATCACGTCGACCAGCAGGTAGCCCGGCTGCGACACCTGCACCGACCCCGGGCTGCCCGGCGGCAGCGAGCGCAGCTCGGGCACCCACAGCTCGATCACGAAGCAGCCGCCCGGTGCCAGGTGCCGCGCGGCGTTCGCGAAGCACTCGACCTGCGCGTCCTGGGTCAGCAGGTTCGAGATGGTGTTGTACACGAGGTAGACCACGGTGAACTCGCCGTCGACCCGGGCCGTCGCCATGTCGCCGACGACCACCGGCAGCCGGTGCTCGTCGACCTTCTCGCGGAGCACCGCGAGCATCGACGTCGACAGCTCGATGCCGGCGACCGGCACGCCCCGCTCGAGCAGCGGCACGGCGACGCGTCCGGTGCCGACGGCGAGCTCGAGCGCCCGGCCGCCGGCCGCCAGCTCGACGAGCCGGTCGACCGCCGGGACCAGCACGTCGGGCGCGAACACCCCCTCGCCGGGGGTGTCGTACGCTGCGGCCACCTCGTCGTCCCAGAGCTGCTCCACGCCGCCGACCCTCGCGGCCCCGGCGCCGCCCGTCCAGCGCATTTCGGCCTGCGGAGCGGGTGCTTCAGTCGGGCGCGGCCGCCAGCGCCAGCTCGACGCCGTCGACGCGCTCGCGGACGACGTCGCTGGCCTGCAGCGCGGCGCCGACCCGGCCGCCGAGCTCGCGGACGGCGGAGGGATCGAGGCCCGGCCGCACCAGCAGCCGCACCCGCAGCTGGGCCTGCTCCCCCGGTTCGCCGGCCACGTCGACGACGTCGGGCTCGTCGCGGACGGCGAGGCGCAGCGCCGCCAGCACGTCCGGGTCGTCGTGGGCGGCCACCCACGACCGGCCCTGGCCGATGGCCCACAGCGCGGGCCGCGGCAGCACGAACGGCAGCGGACCGGCCGGGTCGAGCACCACGACGTCGCAGCCCTCGGCGACCGCCGAGACCGCCGCCCGCCGTGCGTCGACGGGCACCGGCCGTGCCGTGGGGTCCCACTGCCGCAACGACTCCTGGCCGCTGAACACCGGCAGCGCGCGCCGCCCGTCGGGCGCGGTGAGGGTGACCAGGGCCATGTCGGCGCTCTTGTCGGCCGTGCCGTGGGTGGTCTCCTCCCCCTCGCCGAGCACCGCCACCACCGGCACCAGCACCCGCGCGACAGCCAGGGCCGCCACGACCTCCGGCTCGCCGCCGCGCCCTGCCGCGAGCGCCTGCAGCGCCTCGACCAGCGCGGGGTCGGCCGAGCCGTCGTCGCCGTCGAAGCCGCCGCGCGGCAGCTCGCGCCCGCCCCAGGGGACGCCCGCCGAGTCGTGCGGCCCGCTGCTCATCAGTAGGCCCGGGCCACGACGGCGATCGCGCCCGGCTCGTCGTCCGACTCGGGCACGCCGCCACCCGGTCGCACCAGGCAGCGCACCGTGACACCGCGCTCGGCCAGCCGGGCCTCGCCCTCGACGCCCACGGCCGCCCACGGCAGCCGCGCCCAACCGGTGGCCGCCACCTCGACGGCCTCCTCGACCGAGGCGACCTCGTGGGTGCGCGCCTCGCGGCGCCCGAGCGCCTCGTCGTACAGCGCGCGGTGGTCGTCGACGAGCGCCTGCACGGCGGTGGCGACGACGTCGGCCAGCGCGACCGGCGTCTTGGTGCCGGGCACCCGGCGGGCCAGGGTGACCGAGCCCTCGGCGAGGTCGCGGGGGCCGACCTCGACCCGCAGCGGCACGCCCTTCAGCTCGGCGTCGACGGCGCGGCGACCGAACGGGGTGTCGGTGCGGTCGTCGAGCTCGGCCCGCACCCCCGCGGCGACCAGCTCGTCGACCAGCCGGTGCGCGGCCTCGGGCACGCCGTCGCCGTCGCGCACGACCGTCACCAGCACCTGCAGCGCCGCCAGCAGCGGCGGCACCCGCAGCCCGGCGTCGTCGCCGTGCGTCATGACCAGACCGCCGAGCATGCGGGTCGAGCTGCCCCACGACGTCGTCCAGGCGTGCCGGCGGGTGCCCTCGGCGTCGGTGAACCCGATGTCGAAGGCCCGCGCGAAGTTCTGCCCGAGCTCGTGGCTGGTGCCCATCTGCAGCGCCTTGCCGTCGCCCATCATGCCCTCGAGCGTCATGGTGCTGGTGGCGCCGGCGAACCGCTCGCGCACCGTCTTGCGGCCCACGACCACCGGCACCGCGAGCACCGTGCGCATGAAGTCCTCGTAGACCTCGTGCAGGATCCGGCGGGCGTACGCCGCCGCGTCGGGCTCGGTGGCGTGCGCGGTGTGCCCCTCCTGCCAGAGGAACTCGCTGGTGCGCAGCAGCAGCCGCGGCCGCAGCTCCCACCGCACGACGTTCGCCCACTGGTTCAGCAGCAGCGGGAGGTCGCGGTAGCTCGACGTCCAGCGCGCCATGAACTCGCCGATGACGGTCTCGGACGTCGGGCGGACGACGACCGGCTCGTCGAGCTGCTTGCCGCCGGCGTGCGTGACGACGGCCAGCTCGGGGCTGAAGCCCTCGACGTGCTCGGCCTCGCGCTGCAGGTAGGACTGCGGGATGAAGAGCGGGAACGAGGCGTTGCGGGCGCCGGCGCGCTTGATGCGGGCGTCCATCTCGGCCTGCATGCGCTCCCAGATCGCGTAGCCGTAGGGACGGATGACCTGCGTGCCGCGCACCGGGCCGTTCTCGGCGAGCTCGGCCTTGGCCAGCACCTCCTGGTACCAGCGCGGGAAGTCGTCGGCGCGCGGCGTCAGCACCGGCTGCCTGGCCACTAGCCGACCCTCCCCGCCACGTCGAGGGCCTCGGGCAGCGTGAACGCCCCGGCGTACAGCGCCTTGCCCACGATGGCGCCCTCGACCCCGACCGACGTCAGCGCCCGCAGCGCCACCAGGTCGTCGAGGCTGCTGATGCCGCCGCTGGCCACCACCGGCGCGCTGGTGCGCTCGCACACCTCGCGCAGCAGGTCGAGGTTCGGGCCGCGCAGGGTGCCGTCCTTCGTGACGTCGGTGACCACGTACCGGGCGCACCCGTCGCGGTCGAGCCGCTCGAGGGTGGCCCACAGGTCGCCGCCCTCGCGGGTCCAGCCGCGCGCCGCGAGCGTGGTGCCCCGCACGTCGAGCCCGACGGCCACCCGGTCGCCGTACCGGGCGATGGCGGACGCCGTCCACGCGGGGTCCTCGAGCGCGGCCGTGCCCAGGTTGACCCGTCGGCACCCGGTGGCGAGCGCCGCGTCGAGGGTCTCGTCGTCGCGGATGCCGCCGCTCAGCTCGACGTCGACGTCCAGCCGGCCGACGACGTCGGCGAGCAGCTCGCGGTTGCTGCCGCGGCCGAACGCGGCGTCGAGGTCGACGAGGTGCACCCACTGCGCCCCGCCCGCCTGCCAGGCCAGCGCGGCGTCGAGGGCGTCGCCGTAGGCCGTCTCGCTGCCGGCCTCGCCCTGCACCAGGCGCACCGCCCGCCCCTCGACCACGTCGACGGCGGGCAGCAGCTGCAGCGGGGCCAGCGGGGTCGGGTCGCTCACGCGGGTGGTCTCCTCGGTGTCGGCGGGCCCGGTCACAGCGACCGGACCCAGTTCTCGAGCAGCTGCGCGCCGGCGTCGCCGCTCTTCTCGGGGTGGAACTGGGTCGCCGACAGGGGGCCCTGCTCGACGGCGGCCACGAACCGCGACCCGTGCGTCGCCCAGGTGACGTCGGGCTCGGTGAAGCGCGGGTTGGTGACCTGCAGCCCCCAGTGCTGCACGGCGTAGGAGTGCACGAAGTAGAACCGCTCCGCCTCGATGCCGGCGAACAGCCGGCTGCCCGGTGCGGCCTCGACGGTGTTCCAGCCGGTGTGCGGGACGACGGACGCCGGGAGCCGCTCGACCGTGCCCGGCCACTCGCCGAGGCCCTCGCGGGGGTCGAGGCTCGGCTCGGTCGAGCCGTCGAAGAGCACCTGGTGGCCCACGCACACCCCGAGCACCGGTCGGTTGCCGGCCAGCCGGCGGTCGACCACCTCGTCGCCGCGCACCGCGCGCAGCCCGGCGACGCAGGCGTGGAAGTTGCCCACGCCGGGCACCACGAGGCCGTCGCAGTCCATCGCGGTGCGGCGGTCGGCGGTCAGCTCGACCTCGGCACCCACCCGCTCGAGCGCGCGCACGGCGGAGCGCACGTTGCCGGAGCCGTAGTCGAGCACCACCACGCGGCGGCTCATCGGGTCCTCCCTCGGGCCGGCGCGTCGTCCGGCGGGTCGTGGCGCTGCTGGTGCTCGAGCTCGGCGGCCAGCCGCGCCTCGTGGGCGACGAACGCGTCGAACCGCTCGACCGCCCGGGCGGCCGGCTCGACGAGCTCGGCGCCGGGCAGGTCGGCGGCCTGCACGTGCCCCAGGGGCACGCCGGCGCCGGGCAGCGCGAGCGCCCGCAGCACGTCGTCGACCACGTCGGCGCCCGAACGCTCGTCGTCCGCCTCGAGCACGCCGCGCAGCCGCTCGCGGCGGGCCGGCACGCCCGCCACCTCGGCCACCAGGCCCGGGGTCGCCGGGGCCAGCCCCTCGGTGCGGGTCAGGCCGACGCCGCGGGTCCAGACCAGCCAGCGCAGGTCGGCGCGGCGCCCGGCCTCGTGCACGACGACCACGCCGCGCGGGCCATCGCCCACCAGGCAGATCGACGGACGTGCGCGGTTGCGCAGCCGGCGCCCGCCGAGCAGCGCCACCGGGTCGTCGTACGGCGCCGCCGACCGGGCCCCGCCGGCGGGCACGACGAGCGTCCACGCGACGTCGGGCACGACCCAGACCGGCAGCAGGCCGCCGGC
>NZ_BAAHBM010000080.1:0-14565 GCF_054776675.1 Angustibacter aerolatus | reverse complement strand
GCGTGCCGCCGGTCCCCTGCGGTCCGCGCTCGACGACGCCCCGCCGGCGCCGCGCCGGGCCGCGCCGACGACCGGGCCGCTGCTGGCCGCCGACGCGGTGGTGGTGCGGCACGGCGACGTCACCGCGGTGGCCGGGGTCGACCTGGCGCTGCGCGACGGCGAGGTGACGGCGCTGATGGGCCGCAACGGCGCCGGCAAGTCGTCGCTGCTGTGGGCGCTGCAGGGGTCCGGACGACGCACCGGCGGCCGCGTGCAGGTGTCCGGCGACGACCCTGCGCGGCTGGGCGCCGCCCGCCGCCGGGCGCTGGTCGGGCTGGTGCCGCAGCAGCCGTCCGACCTGCTCTACCTCGACACCGTGGCGGCAGAGCTCGCCCAGGCCGACCGCGACGCCGACCGCCCATCGGGCACGGCCGCCGCGCTGCTGCAGCGGGTGCGCGCGGGCGTCGACCCGGCGGCGCACCCCCGCGACCTGTCCGAGGGCCAGCGGCTGTGCCTCGTGCTCGCGGTGCAGCTGACCGCCCGGCCGCGGGTGCTGCTGCTCGACGAGCCGACCCGCGGCCTCGACCACGACGCGAAGCTGGCCCTGCGCGACGTGCTGCGCGACCTCGCCGCCGACGGGCACGCGGTGCTGCTGTCGACGCACGACGTGGAGTTCGTCGCCGAGGTGGCCGACCGGGTGCTGGTGCTGGCCGGGGGCGAGCTGGTGACCGACGGACCGGTCGCCGACGTGCTGGCCGGCTCCCCGGCGTACGCGCCGCAGGTGGCCAAGGTCGTGGCCCCCGCGCAGCTGCTCACGGTCGACGAGGTGCGCGCCGCCCTCCCCGCGTGGCCCGCTCCGGCCGAGGCCACCTCGTGACCGCCCCGCTGTCCGCCGTCCAGGCCGGTTCTCGCCGTCCAGGCCGCTCCCGGGCTCGTTCGAGCGGCCCGGACGGCGGACCCGGCGTGCCGCGCGACGTCCGGGCTGTGCGGCTCGGCCCGCGGTCGGTGCTCGCCATGACCCTGCTGTCGCTCGTCGGCGTCGGGGCGTTCGGCTGGCCGCTGCTGGCGGACGCCGGGTCGACGCTCGCGCACGGCACCGACGCCCCGCTCGTGCTGGCGCTCGTGCTGCCCCTGCTGCTCGCGGTGGTGCTCGCGCAGATCAGCGAGGGCGGCATGGACGCCAAGGCGGTCGCCCTGCTCGGCGTGCTGTCGGCGGTCGGCGCCGCGCTGCGACCGCTCGGCGCGGGGACGGCCGGGCTCGAGACCGTGTTCTTCCTGCTGGTGCTCGCCGGCCGGGTGCTCGGGCCGGGGTTCGGCTTCGTGCTGGGCGCCACGACGCTCTTCGCGTCGGCCCTGCTCACCGGCGGCGTCGGCCCGTGGCTGCCCTTCCAGGTGCTGGGCGCCGCGTGGGTCGGGCTCGGCGCCGGGCTGCTGCCGCGCGCCCGCGGTCGCCTCGAGCTGGCGCTGCTGGCGGGGTACGGCGCGCTCGCCGGCCTGCTGTACGGCGTGCTGCTCGACCTGTCGTTCTGGCCGTTCGCCGTCGGCACCGGCAGCGACCTGTCGTTCGTGCCCGGGGCCCCCGTCGCCGAGAACCTGCACCGCTGGCTGCTGTTCTCGCTGGCCACCTCGCTCGGTTGGGACGTCGGGAGGGCCGCGACGAACGTGGTGCTCGTGCTGCTGACCGGTCCAGCCGTGCTCGGTGCGCTGCGGCGGGCCGCTCGCCGCGCGGCCTTCGAGGCGCCGGTGCGGTTCGAGCCGCCGGCTGCCGACGTCGCCGCGCCCGAGGGGACGCGATCGTGACCGCGCTGCCGGCCCGCACGCTGGTGCTCGGAGGCTCGGGGTCGGGCAAGTCCGCCGTGGCCGAGGCGCTGGTGCGGGACCTGCCCCACGTCACCTACGTGGCGACCGGCGCCGCACCCGACGCCGCCGACCCCGCGTGGGCGCAGCGGGTGCAGCGGCACCGCGACCGGCGTCCGGCCGGCTGGGGCACGCTCGAGACCACCGACGTCGCCGGCGTGCTGCGCGCGCACCGAGGCCCGCTCCTCGTCGACTCGCTCGGCACCTGGCTGGCAGGCGTCCTCGACGCGTGCGACGGCTGGTCCGACGGCGACGCGTGGCGACCGGCGTACGTCGAGGCCGCCGACGCGCTGGTCGCGGCGTGGCAGCACGCTGCCGGGCCGGTCGTGCTCGTGGCCGACGAGGTGGGGTCGGGCGTCGTGCCGTCCACGCCCGCCGGACGCCGGTTCCGCGACCTGCTCGGCCCGCTCACCACCCGGCTGTCGCGCTCGGCCGACCGGGCGCTGCTCGTCGTCGCCGGCCGGGCGCTCGAGCTGCCGCCGCCGCACCCCTGGGTCGACGACCCGCACCCACCCGCACCGACCCCGGAGGACGCATGACCGTGTTCGACCTCGACGCGCTGACCAGCGCGATCGGGCCGCGCGACGAGGACGCCGCCGACCGCACCCGGGAGCACGTCGACGGGCTGGTGAAGCCGCTCGGGGCGCTCGGCCGTCTGGAGGACCTCGCGATCTGGCTGTCGGGCGCCCAGGGCCAGAGCCCGCCGCGGCCGCTCGACCGGGTGCGCGTCGTCGTGTTCGCCGGCGACCACGGCGTGGCCGGTCAGGGCGTCTCGGCCTACCCCAGCGAGGTGACGGCCGCCATGGTGGCCACGTTCCTCGCCGGGCGGGCCGGCGTCAGCGTGCTCGCGGCGCAGCACGACGCGGGGGTGCGGGTGCTCGACCTCGGCGTCGACGCCGACCTCGACGTGCCGGCCGAGGTCACCCGCTTCAAGGTGCGCCGCGGCAGCGGAGCCATCGACCGCGAGGACGCCCTGAGCGACGACGAGCTGCAGCGCGCCCTCGACGCCGGCGCGACCGTCGCCGACGAGGAGGTCGACGCCGGCGCCGACCTGCTGATCGCGGGCGACATGGGCATCGGCAACACGACCGTCGCCGCCGCGCTCGTCGGCGCCGCCCTGCAGCTCGCGCCGCTCGACGTCGTCGGCACCGGCACCGGCATCGACGACGCCGCGTGGGCCGTCAAGGTCGGCGTGCTGCGCGACGCCCTGCACCGCGCGCGCCCGCACCGGGCCGACGGCCTCGCGCTGCTGCGCACCGTCGGCAGCGCCGACACCGCCGCGATGACCGGGTTCCTGCTGCAGGCCGCCGCCCGCCGCACCCCCGTGCTGCTCGACGGCGTCGTGCCCTCGGCCTGCGCCCTGATCGCCCGCCGCGTCGTCGAGGGCGCGGGCCAGTGGTGGCTCGCCGGCCACCGCAGCACCGAGCCCGCCCAGCGCCGCGCCCTCGACGTGCTCGGCCTCGAGCCCCTGCTCGACCTCGGCATGCGGCTCGGCGAGGGCACCGGCGCCCTCACCGCGCTCCCGCTGCTCCGCTCGGCGCAGCGGCTCGCCGCCGGCATGGGCCGCCTCGCCGACCTCGACCTCGGCGGTGGTCCGGGCACCGCGGCGGCCGACCCCGCACCGTCCGAGGCGGCCGTCCATCGTGACGCCACGTGACCGCCGCTCGCTCCCTCTTGATGGCGCAGGGTGCCCCCGTGCCGTTCCTGCCGGCGCGGGGTGCCCCCGCGCCGTCGGAGACGGCCGGGGGTGGTCACGGTGCGTCACCGGTGTGGCCTGAGCGCAGGGGTCGGTGAGCGGGCTGCGGCTACCGGACCCGCTGCGGTTGGCGCTCGGCACGCTGACGGTCGTGCGGGTGCCGCCACCGACGCGGCTCGACCGCGAGACCGCGGGCAGGGCCATGCTGCTGGCGCCGCTCGCCGCGCTGCCGCTGGCGCTGCTGGTGCTCGTCGTCTGCCTGGCCGGGCGGCTGCTCGGGGCGCCGCTGCTGGTGACCGCGGGCGTCGCGCTCGGCCTGCTCGCGCTGGGCAGCCGCGGGATGCACCTCGACGGGCTGGCCGACACCGCCGACGGGCTGGCCAGCAGCTACGACCGCGACCGGGCGCTGGAGGTCATGCGGCGCGGCGACGTGGGACCGGCCGGCGCGGTGACGCTGGTGCTGGTGCTGCTCGTGCAGGCCGCCGCGCTGGCGGACGTGCTGCGCGCCGATCGCTGGACCGCGGCCGCGGCACCTGCGGTGGCGGTGCTCGTGTCGCGAGCGGTGCTGCCGCTGGCGTGCCGGCGCGGGCTGCCCGCAGCACGCCCCGAGGGGCTGGGCAGCACGGTGGCCGGGTCAATCGCGCCGTTCGCCGCGGTGCTGGTGCTCGCCCTGACGGCCGGGGTCGGCGCGCTGGCGCTCGGGTGGCAGGCCGCGGAGGACGTCCCGCGCTGGCTGGCCGGGCCCCTGGCGACGGCCACCGCAGCGGTCGCCGCCCTGGGGCTGCTGGCTCGCTGCCGCGCACGGCTCGGTGGGGTGACCGGCGACGTGCTGGGTGCGGCGGTCGAGGTCGCGCTGACCGCGGCCCTCGTCGTCCTGTCGCTCCTGGTCTAGCAGCGACCGCTCAGATCGGCTGGCCCTTGGCCTGCGCCTCGACGAACGGGGGCTTGACGACCCGGGCCCGCAGCGGCCGCCCGCGCACGTCGACCACCACCTCGTCGCCGTCCGCGACCGACCGGTCGAGCAGCGCGAGCGCGATGCCCTGGCGCAGGGTCGGCGAGAAGGTGCCGGACGTCGTGACGCCCACGTCCGCGCCGGTCTCGGCCGCAGCGCCGTCGCCCTCGGCGGTGGGGAGCGCCCGCACCCGGCAGCCGTCGCGCGGGATGCCGCGCTCGAGCGCCAGCAGCCCGCGCAGCGTGCGCGACGCCCCCGCCTCGCGCTCGGCGAGCAGCGACTCACGGCCCCAGAAGGCCGGCTTGCGCCACCCGACCGCCCAGCCGCTGCGCGCCTGCACCGGCGTGATGTCGAGCGACAGCTCGTGCCCGTGCAGCGGGTACCCCATCTCGGTGCGCAGGGTGTCGCGCGCGCCGAGCCCGGCCGGCAGCCCGCCCTCGGCGACCACGGCCTCCAGCAGCGCGTCCCACAGCTCGCCCGCGGCGTCCCAGCGCGGCAGCAGCTCGTACCCGCGCTCGCCCGTGTAGCCGGTGCGGCAGACGACGACGGGCGAGCCGCGCCACCCGGCGTCGACGAAGCTCATGTACTCGTGACCGATCGGCAGCCCGAGCGCCTCGAGCACCGCGTCGGCCCGCGGACCCTGCACGGCCAGCACGCCGTACGAGCGGTGCTCGCCGGTCACCTCGATGCCTTCGGGCGCAGCGGCTGCGAGCCGGCGCACCACCTCGGCGGTGTTGGCCGCGTTCGGCACCAGCAGCACCTCGTCGTCCGCCCGCAGGTAGGCGATGAGGTCGTCCACGACGCCGCCCGACTCGTCGCAGCACAGCGTGTACTGGGCCTGGCCGGGCGCGATCCGACCCAGGTCGTTGGTGAGCGTCGCGTTCACGAACTCGGCGGCACCCGGTCCGCGCACGAGCGCCTTGCCGAGGTGGCTGACGTCGAACAGGCCGGCCCGCTCGCGCACCGCCGTGTGCTCCTTGACCACGCCGCCGCCGGCGTACTCGATCGGCATCAGCCAGCCACCGAAGTCGGCGGTCTTGGCGCCGAGGGCCACGTGCCGGTCGTGCAGGGGCGAGCGGAGCAGGTCGTCGCTGGGCATGGCGGTCAACCTAGATGATCCAGGCGGGCGTCCCGCGACGGCACGAAGTAGCGTAGCCCGGCCCGGCACCCCGGGCGCCGTCGAGGAGAGGACCACACGTGCCCACGATCAGCCTGTCCGACAAGGACGTCGCGTCGATCAAGGTCGACGCCGTCGTCGTGGGGGTCGCCTCCGGTCCGGACGGTCCGCAGCTCGTGCCGGGTGCCGATCTGCCGCGGTCGCTGCGCACGTCGCTCACCGACGCGCTGCCGTCCCTGGGCGTCAAGGGCGCCGCCGACGAGGTCGTGCGGGTGCCGGCGGGCAGCGACCTCACGGCGTCGGTCGTGGTGCTCACCGGCCTGGGCGACGCCCCCCGCGGACGCCGTGCCGCCTGGCCGGCCGAGACGCTCCGCCGCGCCGCCGGTGCCGCCACGCGCTCGCTCTCGGGCACCGGCTCCGTCGCGGTGGCGCTGCCGGCCGAGGACGTCGACCAGGTCACCGCCGTCGCCGAGGGCGCGCTCATCGGCGCCTACGAGTTCACTCGGCACCGCGGGCGCACCGCCGCCGACCGCAAGCCGCCGGTCGCCGCCGTCACCGTCCTCACCGCCGTCGCGCGAGACAAGGCGGTCAAGGCGGCCGCCGAGCACGCCGCGGCCGTCGCGGACGCCGTGCACCTGACGCGCGACCTGGTGAACACCGCCCCCGGCGACCTGCCGCCCGCCGCGTTCGCCGACGCCGTCGTCGCCGCAGCGAAGGGCACGTCGGTCAAGGTCACGGTGCTCGACGAGAAGGCCCTCGCGAAGGGCGGGTACGGCGGCATCCTCGGTGTCGGTCAGGGCAGCAGCCGCCCGCCGCGGCTGGTGAAGCTCGAGTACGCCCCGCGCGGCGCCGGCAGCCACCTCGCCTTCGTGGGCAAGGGCATCACGTTCGACTCGGGCGGCCTGTCGCTGAAGCCGCCGGCCGGTATGGAGACGATGAAGTCCGACATGGCCGGCGGCGCCGCCGTCGCCGCCGCCGTGCTCGCCGTCGCCCGGCTCGGGCTCGCCGTGCGGGTCACCGGCTGGGTGCCGCTCGCCGAGAACATGCCGAGCGGCACGGCGCAGCGGCCCTCCGACGTCCTCACGACGTACGGCGGGCGCACCGTCGAGGTGCTGAACACCGACGCCGAGGGCCGGCTGGTGCTGGCCGACGCCATCGTCGCCGCGAGCGAGGAGCACCCGGACGCGATCGTCGACGTCGCCACCCTCACCGGGCACCAGGTGCTCGCCCTCGGTGCACGCGTCGGCGCGATCATGAGCAACGACGACGAGCTGCGCGAGCGGGTGCACGCCACCGCCGAGCTGGTCGGCGAGCAGCTGTGGCCGATGCCGCTGCCGGTCGAGCTGCGGGCCAGCATGGACTCCGCCGTCGCCGACATCGCGAACATGGGCGAGCGCGCCGGCGGCATGCTCGTCGCCGGCCTCTTCCTGAAGGAGTTCGTCGGCGACCGCACCGACGGCGAGGGCCAGATCCCCTGGGCGCACCTCGACATCGCCGGCCCGTCGTTCAACGAGGGCAAGCCCTGGGGCTACACGCCGAAGGGCGCCACCGGCTGCACCGTGCGCACGCTCGTCGGACTGGCCACCGGAGCCGTCTCCGCCTGACGCCGCGACCGGCGGACCTCGCAGGCCGGGCATGCGGATCGGGCCGCTCCGCCAGGACGGTACGCCAGGACGGTCCGCCAGGACGGTCCGCCAGGACGGTCCGCCAGGACGGTCCGGTCGGACGGTCCGGTCCGGTCCGCCCGCTCCGCCCGCCCGCACCGCCGCACCGTTCGGTCCGACCGCTCGGTCCGACGACCACGTCGGTCCGGCGCCGCGGGGGTGCTCGCCTAGGCGAGCCCCTCGCGGCGCTGCTTCGACGTCCACTCGCGCATCCGCGACGGGTACCCGGTCTGCTGCACGTCGTACGCCGGCACACCGAGCTCCCGAGCCAGGTCGCGCGCGGCGTCCGGGCCGCTGACCCGCCGCCTGGTCCACTCCCCCGACGTCGCGATCAGCACGATCGTGGTCGGCGTGACCGACGTGCGCGGCTCGACGTACATCTCCACGCCGACCCGCGTCGACACGAACTGGCGCAGGTGCGCCATCGCCGCCTCGACGTCCGCCTTCGTGGGCGCGTCGCCGCCCGGCCCGCCGCCCGCTCCTCGACGACGTGACCGCCTGAACCACCGCACAGCGCCTCCCCACCTCCCCCGGCCACGCGACCGGGCAGGGCCAGCATGCCGGAGCGTCGCCGCGCCGGTGGTCCGCTTGTGTCTGGTTGCTCCGGTGGTGACAGGATGGGGCCGCATCCGCCCAGGCAGTGAGACGTGAGGGAGCAGGCGACGTGGCCGACAGCACCGGCGAGGTCTTCGACGTGGTGATCCTCGGAGGTGGCAGCGGCGGGTACGCCTGCGCCTTCCGGGCTGCCGAGCTGGGGCTCTCCGTGGCACTGGTCGAGCGCGACAAGCTCGGCGGCACCTGCCTGCACCGCGGGTGCATCCCCACCAAGGCGCTCCTGCACGCGGCCGAGGTCGCCGACTCCGCCCGCGACGGCGCGCACTTCGGGGTGCGCACCACGCTCGAGGGCATCGACATGGACGGGGTCAACGGCTACAAGGACTCCATCGTCGGCCGGCTCTACAAGGGCCTGCAGGGCCTGTTCAAGGCGCACCAGGTCACGGTGATCGAGGGCGAGGGCCGCCTCGTCGCGAAGGACACCGTGCAGGTCGGCGACCGTCGGGTGCAGGGCCGCAACGTCGTGCTCGCCACCGGTTCGTACGCCCGCTCGCTGCCCGGCCTCGACATCGGCGGTCGCATCATCACCAGCGACCAGGCGCTCACCCTCGACCACGTGCCGGCCAGCGTCGTCGTGCTCGGCGGCGGCGTCATCGGCGTCGAGTTCGCCAGCGTCTGGAAGTCGTTCGGCGCCGACGTCACGATCGTCGAGGCGCTGCCCCGCCTGGTCGCTGCCGAGGACGAATCGGCGTCGAAGGTGCTCGAGCGGGCCTACCGCAAGCGCAAGATCGCCTTCAAGACCGGCGTGAAGTTCAGCGGCGCCACCCAGGACGACGACGGCGTGCACGTCACGCTGGAGAACGGCGAGACCATCGACGCCGAGCTGCTGCTCGTCGCCGTCGGCCGCGGCCCGTCGTCCGCCGGGCTCGGGTACGAGGAGGCCGGCGTCACCGTCGACCGCGGCTTCGTGCCCACCGACGAGCGGCTGCGCACGAACGTGGAGAACGTCTTCGCCGTCGGCGACCTCGTGCCGGGCCTGCAGCTGGCCCACCGCGGCTTCGCGCACGGCATCTTCGTCGCCGAGGAGATCGCCGGCCTCAAGCCGGTGCCCGTCGTCGACTCCGGCATCCCGCGCGTCACCTACTGCGACCCCGAGATCGCGTCGGTCGGGCTGACCGAGGCGCAGGCCCGCGAGAAGTACGGCGACGACCGCGTCGAGACCATCGAGTACAACCTCGGCGGCAACGGCAAGAGCCAGATCCTCGGCACCACCGGCTTCGTGAAGCTCATCCGCGAGAAGGACGGTCCGGTCGTCGGCTTCGTGGCCGTCGGCGCGCGCATGGGCGAGCAGGTCGGCGAGGCGTCGCTCATCGTGAACTGGGAGGCCTTCCCCGAGGAGGTCGCTCAGCTCATCCACGCCCACCCCACGCAGAACGAGTCGCTCGGCGAGGCGCACCTCGCGCTGGCCGGCAAGCCCCTGCACGTGCACGCCTGATCCACCAGCCCTCCGGCCCACCCGGTCGGACCACCTCGACGCCGACCAGCACGTCCGACGAAGGAGAGCGCTACCCATGTCCGAGCGGGTGACCATGCCGGCCCTCGGCGAGTCCGTGACCGAAGGCACCGTGACGCGCTGGTTGAAGCAGGTCGGCGAGCAGGTCGCGGTCGACGAGCCGCTGCTGGAGGTGTCGACCGACAAGGTCGACACCGAGATCCCCAGCCCGGTCGCCGGCACGCTGCAGGAGGTGCTGGTCGGCGAGGACGAGACCGTCCCCGTCGGCGCCGACCTCGCCGTGATCGGCGACGGCGCGGCGACCGGCTCGGACGCCGGCTCGGACGGCGACAACAGCCAGGACGCCGCCTTGCAGCAGCAGCCCTCGCAGGCTGAGCCGGCGCAGCCCGCTGCGGCGCAGGAGGCGCAGCCCGAGCAGGCTCAGGCGCAGCAGGCCCAGCCCGAGCAGGCACAGGCGCAGCAGTCGCAGCCGGAGCCGCCCGCGACGGACGAGGCGCCGGCGGCCGACACCGGGTCGACCGGCGGTGAGGGCACCACCGTGCAGATGCCGGCCCTCGGCGAGTCGGTCACCGAGGGCACGGTCACGCGCTGGCTCAAGGCCGAGGGCGACGAGGTCGCCGTCGACGAGCCGCTGCTCGAGGTCTCGACCGACAAGGTCGACACCGAGATCCCCAGCCCGGTCGCCGGCACGGTGACGAAGCTGCTCGTCGGCGAGGACGAGACCGTCCCCGTCGGCGCCGACCTCGCGATCATCGCCGGCGGCGCTGCGGGTGCCGGCTCGAGCGACTCCTCGACCGGTGCCTCAGGTGCGCAGCCCGAGCAGCCGGCTCAGCCCGAACAGCCGAGCCAGCCCGAACAGCCGAGCCAGCCCGAGCAGCCGACCCAGCCCGAGCAGCCGACCCAGCCCGAGCAGCCGACCCAGCCCGAGCAGCCGACCCAGCCCGAGCAGCCGGCCCAGCCGTCGCTCGCCGACGAGGTGGCCGAGCGGCGTGCCGAGCACGAGCAGTCCGCGGAGGCGACCGCCCCGAGCTCGTCGTCCGGCGAGCAGCAGGGAGGGTCCGGACAGGACGCGCAGCAGTCCTCCGAGGCCCCGGCGAGCTCGAGCGGCTCGGCCCCCGCGGCCACGGTCGTCTCGGCCGACCCGTCGGCTGCCGCCGGCACGTCCGGCGGGGATGCGACGCCCACCCCGCAGGCGCCGCCCGTCGGTGACGCCTCGGCGTACGTCACGCCGCTGGTGCGCAAGCTGGCGGCCGAGCACGGTGTCGACCTGTCGACCGTGACCGGCACCGGCGTCGGCGGACGCATCCGCAAGCAGGACGTCCTCGACGCCGCCGAGCAGGCCCGCCAGCAGGCCGAGGCGGAGCGTGCGGCGGCGGAGCGCGCTCAGGCCCCGCAGCAGCCCGAGCCGTCCGCCCCGGCCGCCGCCCCCGCAGCTGCCACGGCCGGCGGGTCGCTCGCCGCCTCGGTCTCGGCCAAGCGCGGCACGACCGAGAAGATGACCCGGCTGCGCAAGCTCATCGCGGCGCGCATGGTCGAGTCGCTGCAGACGTCCGCGCAGCTCACCACCGTGGTCGAGGTCGACGTCACGAAGATCGCCCGGCTGCGCGCCCGAGCCAAGGGTGACTTCGAGGCGCGCGAGGGCGTGAAGCTGTCGTTCCTGCCGTTCTTCGCGCAGGCCGCGGTCGAGGCGCTCAAGGCCCACCCCACGGTGAACGCCAGCCTCGAGGACGACACGATCGTCTACCACGCGCAGGAGAACCTCGGCATCGCCGTCGACACCGACAAGGGCCTCATCGTGCCCGTCGTGCGCGACGCCGGGGACCTGAACATCGCCGGCATCGCCCGCAAGATCGCCGACCTCGCAGCCCGCACCCGCGGCAACAAGATCGGGCCGGACGAGCTCGGCGGGGGCACCTTCACGCTGACGAACACCGGCAGCCGCGGCGCCCTCTTCGACACCCCGATCATCAACCAGCCGCAGGTCGCCATCCTCGGCACCGGCGCCGTCGTGAAGCGGCCCGTGGTCGTGCAGGACACCGACGGCGGCGAGACGATCGCGATCCGCTCGATGGTCTACCTGGCGCTCAGCTACGACCACCGGATCGTCGACGGCGCCGACGCCGCACGGTTCCTGGTGAGCATGAAGGAGCGGCTCGAGGAAGGCGCCTTCGAGGCCGACCTCGGCCTCTGAGCCAGCACGACCGCGGTCCCCGACGGGCCCGTCCTCCCCCAGCCGCCGGCCGGAGAGGGACGGGCCCGTCGGCGTCTCGGCCCGCCGCGACCCGTCCCGGCCGGCGGGCTGTGTGCCGAGCCGCATGGTCTGCGAGGTGGGTCGCGGTGCTCTCGTCACGCTCGACGCACCGGACCCGAGGACGTCGCCGTCCGTCAGCGCGTCAGCCACAGCCGACGACAGGCGCGGGCGGCTCGAGCCTGCGAGGCTCGCGTCATGAAGATCGCGGTCACCGGCGCGTCCGGACTCATCGGCTCGGCCCTCGTGCGGCACCTGCAGTCGGACGGTCACACGGTGCTGCGGCTGGTCCGAAGGGCACCGAGGGCGTCGGACGAGGTGCGCTGGGACCCGTCGGCCGGGCTCGTCGACCTGCCGGCCCTGCAGGGCGTCGAGGGCGTCGCCCACCTGGCCGGCGCCGGGGTGGGCGACCACCGCTGGACCGACAGCTACAAGCGGACCATCCTCGCCTCCCGCGTCGACGGCACCACGACCCTGGCGCTGGCCCTCGCCCAGCTCGATCCGCAGCCCGCCGTGCTCGTCTGCGGCTCTGCCGTCGGGTTCTACGGCGACACCGGCGAGACCGCCGTCTCCGAGGACGGGCCCCCCGGCACCGGCTTCCTCGCCGACGTCGTGCGCGCCTGGGAGGGCGCGGCGCAGCCGGCCCGCGACGCCGGCATCACGGTCGCCCACGCCCGTACGGGACTCGTCATGTCGCGCACGGGCGGCGCCTTCGCCCAGCTGCTGAAGCTCGCTCGGCTCGGCGCCGCTGGTCCGCTGGGCAGCGGGCAGCAGTGGTGGAGCTGGATCACCTTGGAGGACGAGGTGCGCGCGATCGTGCACCTGCTGGGCGGCACCCTGAGCGGCCCCGTCAACCTGACCGCCCCCGAGCCCCGCCGGCAGCGCGAGGTGGCCGCCGCGATCGCCCACGAGCTGCACCGGCCCTCGGTGCTGCCCGCTCCGTCCGTGGCGCTGCGCGCGGTGCTCGGGGAGTTCGCCGGTGACGTGCTCAGCAGCCAGCGCGTGCTGCCTGCCGCGCTGCTCGCCGACGGCTTCACCTTCGCACAGCCGCAGCTGGAGGACGGGGCTCGCTGGATCACGGCGAGCTGACACCGGTGCGCTGACGGGCTGCTGCGCCGCCGCTGACGGGCGAGGGTGGCGTCGACAGGGTCCGCGGCTCGCGGAGCGCCCGGGCACCGGTCCGATCGTGCGGCCGACGACCACACCGATCGCCCCGACCGCGACGAACGCCTGCAGCACCCCGCAGCCGGTGACGGCGAGCACCAGCGCGTGGAGGACGTGACCGGGGCTCATGCCGCCTCCACGGAGCGCAGGCGCCACCCGGCCGGTCCACGAACCAGCTCGAACCGCTGCATGGGGCCGACGGTCTGGGGAACGCGTTGCAGCACCCGGCCGTGCCGATCGACCACGGCGTAGGACGAGACGTCGGTCTGCGCCTCGACCGCTGCTCGGGCACGACCCCCCTGCAGCAGCCGCACACCGTGGGCCTGCAGGGCGAGCCCGTCGTACCGCAGGCCTCGGCGGGCCAGCGAGCGCACGTCGGTCGTCAGCCGCCGGGCCACCGGCGAGCCCGGGACGGCCACCGCGTCGACGGCAGACCTGGACGCGCTGGCCAGCACCGCGGCTCGGCGGACCGCGAGCGCCTGCAACACCGCCGTGGCGTCGGCAGCGGACGCGATCCCCGCCACCTGGTCTGCGGCGCCCGCCAGGCCAGCGACCTCATCGGACGGTTCGACGGACGCGGCCGCCCCGAGCGATGGGGCGCCTCCCCCAGCCGGTGCGACGGGAGCGCCGGACGAGCCGGGGCGGCTCGGGGTCGGCGAGCCGCCCGGGCGACCTCCCTCGGACCCGAGGGGCGTCGTGCCGTCCTCCCCCGCGGCGCTCCCGGACGTGCTGCGGCGTGTCGGCGCGCGGCCCGCAGCCTGGCCGGACGACGCGTCGCCGGCACCTCGCGGGTGCGCAACGGACTGTGAAGCCGGCGCGAGGCGGTCGTGCCGGCCGGGCTGGTGAGGTCGGGTGACCAGGACGCCGATGGCGGCCAGCGCGAGGACACAGGCGCCCACGAGGGTCTGGCGACGCGTCGTCGCAGCGCCCGCCCCGCGGCCACCGCGATCCGGCTGACCACCACTCACCGACGCCGCGGCCCGGGCACGGCGAGACCAAGCGCCCCGAGCGTCCCCGCGGACACCGCGACCACCGCGACCACCGCGACCACCGCGGCCACCGCGGCCACCGCGGCCACCGCTGACCGACGCCCCGGCCCCGGCCCCGGCCCCGGCCCCGGCCCCGGCAGGACGAGACCCGGCGCCCCGACGATCCCCGCGGCCGCCGCGATCGGCCTGACCACCGCTCACCGACGCCACAGCGCGGGCACGGCGAGACCAGGCGCTCCCAAGATCCCCGCGGCCACCGCCATCGGCCTGACCACCGCTCACCGACGCCACAGCGCGGGCACCGCGCGACCAGGCGTCTCGAAGACCCCGGGGGCCACCACGGCGACCTGCGGCGGCGCCGACGTCCAGCACGTCGGGTGCGCCGACCGCACCGTGAGCGGTCGGGGCTGTGCCCCGCCACCTGTGCAGGCGACTGCCGCCGTCCTGGCCTCGGGATGCTCCCCCTCGATCCGCTGTCAGTGGGTGATCGGCCGCCGTACCGCCTGTCCACCCGACGCCCGACTCCTCGAGCAGCTCGTCGCTCGGCCGGACCGCGGCCCACGCGTCGTCCGACGCGGACTGCTGGTCGGTGAACCCCCTGGTCCGTCGGGCGCTCGTGAGACGAGACAGGAGCCGCGCCGTCCGACCTACCCGGGTGCGGCGCACCGGCTCGGGACGCGCGTCGCGCGCCAGCGACCGGCGACGGGCGACCCGCCCTCCGGCGACGGCGCCGCCGAGCACGTCCTCGGGGTGCCCGGCCAGCCAGCCGGAGGTGGCCGAGGGCGGCTCGGCGACCGCGGGCGGCGCTGCGGCGACGACGCGTGGCCGGAC
>NZ_BAAHBM010000079.1:0-14907 GCF_054776675.1 Angustibacter aerolatus | reverse complement strand
GCACGGGGGCACCGGCTCGGCGCGCGGCGCGGGTGCTGGCGGCCGGCGCGAGCGCGGCCCGCCCGGCCGGGGCGGCGGCGCGGCCGGGTCAGGCGTTCGCCGACGACGTCACGGCCGAGACGGTCCTGTGGGCGATCTGGTCGGCGAGTCGGCTGGGCGACGCCTGGCAGCGCACCGCGCTCGCGGGCGGTCCCGCCGGCGCGCGGGCCGATCGTGACCTCGACGCCGTCGTGGCGCTGTTCGACGCGGCCGCCCGCTTCGTCGACCGGCTGCCGCAGGCCGGCCCGCGCGAGTTCGTCGAGTACCTGCGCGACCAGGAGCTGCCCGGCGACACGCTCGCCGAGCGAGGTGCCTCCGGGGGTGCGGTGTCGCTGCTGACGCCGGCGTCGGCGGCCGGTCGCGAGTGGCCGGTCGTGGTGGTGGCCGGGGTGCAGGACGGCGTGTGGCCCGACCTGCGGCCGCGCGGGTCGCTGCTCGGGGCCGAGCACCTCGTCGACCTGCTCGCCGGCCGAGAGCGCTCGTCGCGCGCCGTCCGGCAGGCCGTGCGCGAGGACGAGACGCGGCTGTTCCACGTCGCGGTCAGCCGCGCCTCGCGCACGCTGGTCGTCACCGCGGTGCGCGACGACGACGAGCAGCCCTCGTCCCTGCTCGACCTCGTCGACCCGCCGCCCGAGCACCTCCCGGCACCGGGGTGGGACGACGACGGCGTGCGCGTCCTCACCCCGCCGCCCCTGCCGCTCACCCTGGCCGGCAGCGTGGCCCGGCTGCGGCAGCTGGTCGCCGACCCGCGCACGCGTCGGGCTGACGCGCGGGCCGCCGCCCGGCAGCTGGCCCGGCTGGCCGAGGCGGGCGTGCCGGGCGCCGACCCGGACGACTGGTACGGCCTCGAGCCGCTGAGCGACGACCGGTCGCTCGCCACCGACGAGCCGGTGCGGGTGTCGCCGAGCAAGGTCGAGGAGTTCGACCGCTGCGCGCTGCGCTGGCTGCTGCAGGTCGCGGGCGGCACCCGGGCCAGCTCGTCGCAGCAGAGTCTGGGCGTGCTGGTGCACGACCTCGCCGCCGACCTGCCGCAGGCCCCGCTCGACGAGCTGCGCGACGAGCTGCACCGCCGCTGGGGCGCGCTCGGCCTCGGTGAGGGCTGGGCGGGCGACGTCGGGCGCGCCCGTGCCGAGACGGCGGTGCAGAAGCTCGCGACCTACCTGCAGCGGGCCGCGAGCCGCGAGCTGGTCGGCACCGAGATCCCGGTCGACGTCGAGCTGGACCTGCCGGGCGGTCCGGTGCGCCTCACGGGGCGGGTCGACCGGCTCGAGCGCACCCCCGAGGGCCTGCGGGTCGTCGACCTCAAGACCGGCAGCAGCGCCCGGGCGGGTGCCGAGCTGCCCGAGCTGCCGCAGCTCGGCACCTACCAGCTCGCGGTGCAGGCGGGCGCGTTCGCCGAGCAGGCGCCGGGTGCGCCGTCCGCGGGGGCGTCGCTGGTGCAGCTGGGCGTGCGGTCGCAGAAGCAGCCTGGCGAGCAGCTGCAGCCGGGCCTGCCCGACGACGGTGGCTGGGCGGCCGAGCTGGTCGACACGGTCGCGCGCGGCATGTCGGCGTCCACGTTCCCGGCCACGCCGAACGACTCGTGCGACCGCTGCCCGGTGCGCACCTCCTGCCCCGCCCGCAGCGAGGGCCGGCGGGTGACCGAGTGACCACCACCTCGACGGTGCCCGCTGCGGCGTCCGGCACCGAGGGCCGCCCCGGCGCGGTCGAGATCGCCCGCGCTCTGGGACGTCCAGAGCCGACGCCGGAGCAGGTCGCCGTCATCGAGGCGCCGGTGCACCCGCTGCTCGTGGTGGCAGGAGCCGGCTCGGGCAAGACCGAGACGATGGCCGCGCGGGTGGTGTGGCTGGTCGCCGGCGGAGACGTCGCGCCCGACGAGGTGCTCGGGCTGACCTTCACCCGCAAGGCCGCCGGCGAGCTGAGCGAGCGGATCCGCAGCCGGCTGCGCGCCCTGCGCCGCTCCGGGCTCTGGGTGCCCGGTACCGGCGACGACGCGCCCGCACCGATCGGCTCGAGCGGCCCGGGCGGCGGCGTGCCGGGCGTCGACGGCGACCTCGACGTCACGGTGTCGACGTACCACGCCTACGCCGGCCGGCTGGTCCGCGAGCACGGGCTGCGGCTGGGGGTGGAGCCCGAGGCGCGGTTGCTCACCGAGGCCGCCTGCTGGCAGCTCGCCAGCGAGGTCGTGGAGCGGTGGCGGGGCGACATGGACGCCGTCGAGGTGATGCCGTCCACGGTGACCGAGGCCGTGCTGCAGCTGGCCGGCGAGGCCGCCGAGCACCTGGTCGACCTCGACGACGTCGACGCCTACCTGGCGGCGCGGGTCGAGCAGGTGGCGGCCCTGCCGTACAACGACGCCAAGGTGGCCGGGCGGTACGCGCCGATCACGACGCTGCTCGGGCGGCTCGAGGCGCGCCGGCAGCTGCTGCCGCTGGTGGCCGCCTACCGCGAGGCCAAGGCGCTGCGCGACAGCCTCGACTTCGGCGACCAGCTGCGGCTGGCCGCCGAGCTCGCGCGGCAGGTGCCGCAGCTGGCCGTCGAGGAGCGGGGTCGGTCGCGCGTGGTGCTGCTCGACGAGTTCCAGGACACCAGCCACGCCCAGCTCGTCATGCTGCACGCGCTCTTCGGTGACGGCCACGCGGTGACCGCCGTCGGCGACCCCAACCAGTCGATCTACGGCTGGCGCGGCGCGAGCGCCGGCACGCTGGCCACCTTCGCCGATCGGTTCCGCGACGTCGACGGCGGCCCGGCCACGGTCCGGCAGCTGTCGACGAGCTGGCGCAACGACCGCGCGGTGCTCGAGGTGGCGAACCGGCTCGCCGCGCCGCTGCGCGAGGGGGCCGACGTCGAGGTGCACCCGCTGGTGGCGCGGCCGGGCGCGGGGTCGGGGCACGCAGAGCTCGCGACGTACCCGACCTCGCAGCTCGAGGCCCGCGGGGCGGTCGACTGGCTGGCGGAGCGGTGGCTCGGGCCCGACGGCCGGCCGGTGCCCGGGCGCAGCGCGGCGGTGCTGTGCCGCCGGCGGGCGCAGTTCGCGGACGTCGAGGCGGCGCTGCTGCGACGTGGGCTGCCCTACCAGGTGGTCGGGCTCGGCGGGCTGCTCTCGACGCCGGAGGTCGCCGACCTGCTGAGCGCCCTCCACGTCGTGCACGACCCGAGCCGCGGCGACCTCCTGGTGCGGCTGCTCACCGGCCCGACCTGCCGACTCGGCGCCCACGACCTCGTCGTGCTCGGCGCGTGGTCGGCCGAGCTCGCGCGCCGTCGATCGGGGCGGCCGGGCGGGGGCCACCCGGTCGCACGCGACGGGGCGGGGCCGGGCGGGGAACCGGCGCAGGCCGACGTCGTCGACGAGGCCAGCCTGGTCGAGGCGGTCGACGAGCTGCCGCCCGAGGACTGGCGCGACCGCGACGGCCGGTCGCTGGGGGAGGCCGCCCGGCGCCGCGTCGAGCGGCTGGCCAGCACGGTGCGTGGTCTGCGGGGGCGCACCGCCCTCGCCCTGCCCGACCTCGTCGCCGAGGTCGAGCGCGCGCTGCTGCTCGACGTCGAGCTGGCCTCCCGCCCGGGTGTCGGCCCGGCGCAGGCGCGCGCGCACCTCGACGCCATCGCCCAGGTCGCGGCCGACTTCGCCAGCAGCGCCGAGCACGCCACCCTCGGGGCGTTCCTGTCGTGGCTCGAGGCGGCCGACGAGCAGGAGCGCGGTCTCGAGCCGGGGCAGGTCGAGGTCGACGACCAGGTCGTGCAGGTGATGACCGTGCACGCGGCCAAGGGTCTCGAGTGGGACGTCGTGGCGGTGCCCGGGCTCGTCGAGGGCGCGTTCCCGCAGCACCTGCAGCAGCCCCGGCCGCCGGGCGACGACGAGCCGTCGTGGGCGATCCCGACCGTGAAGCAGAAGGCCTGGCTGGGCGACCTCGGTGCGGTGCCGCACGCCCTGCGCGGCGACGTGCAGGCACTGCCCGACGTGCGGTGGTCCGCCGCGCCGCACCAGGCCGCGCTGCGCGACGAGCTCGCCGTGTTCGAGGTCGCGGCCGGCGCGCACCAGGTGGCCGAGGAGCGTCGCCTGGTCTACGTCGCCTGCACCCGTGCGCGCTCGCACCTGCTGCTGACCGCGCACGTGTGGGGCTCGGCGAAGATGCCGCGGCTGCCCTCGCGGTTCCTGCTCGAGCTCGCGCCGGCCCTCGCCGACGGCGGCCTCGAACCCGCCACCGGGCTCGGGCACGTCGTGCAGGTCGACGTCGTCGCGGGCATGCCGGTGCCCGGGGACGAGCGGCCGGACGACGGCCGGCCGACCGAGGCGCCGTGGCCGGGCGACCGCCTCGGCGAGCGCCGCCGTCACGTCGAGACGGCCGCCGACCGGGTGCGGGCCGCGCGCGAGCCGCTGCGGGCGGAGCGGGTCGGGCGGCGCGCCGGCCTCGTACCGGACGACGCCACCGCCCGACCGGGGGACGGGTCCTCTGGCGACGGGCTCGCGCCGGAGCTGCCGCTCGACGAGCTGCTGCCGCTCGAGGCGGTGCTGCCCGTCGACCTCGGCGTGCACGCCCCCGTCGTCGACGAGCGGCAGGTCGACCTGCTGCTCGCCGAGCGCGACGCCGGCCGTGACACGCGGGTCGAGGTGGCGCTGCCGACCCACCTCTCGGCCTCGCGGCTGGTGCGGCTGGCGGCCGACCGCGACGCGCTGGCCCTGTCCCTGCGTCGTCCGGTGCCGCGCGAGCCGCACCCCGCGACCCGGCGCGGCACCGCCTTCCACGCCTGGGTCGAGCGGTACCTGGGCTCGGCGGCGATGGTCGACGTGCTCGACCTGCCGGGTGCGGCTGACGACGAACCGGCTCCCGACGAGGCGCTCGCGGCGATGCAGCAGCGGTTCCTCGCCAGCGAGTGGGCGCAGCGCCGGGTGCTCGCCGTCGAGGTGGCCCTCGAGACGCCGGTCGACGGCACCGTGCTGCGCGGCCGGGTCGACGCGGTGTTCGCCCGGCTCGGGCCGGACGGCCGCCCCGACGGCGGGGTCGACGTCGTGGACTGGAAGACCGGGCCGCCACCCAGCGGTCGCGAGGCCGCCGCCCGGGCCGTGCAACTGGCCACGTACCGGCTGGCCTGGCACCGGCTGCACGACGTGCCGCTCGACCAGGTCGGGGCGGCCTTCTTCTACGCGTGCACCGGCACGACCGTGCGCCCCGCCGACCTGCTCGACGAGGCCGGCCTCGTCGCCCTGCTGCGCACCTTCGACGGCGAGGGCTGATCCGCGCGGCGTCGTGCCCGGCGCCTCTCGACCGGTCGGTTCAGCGGTCGACGGTCACGACGAGCGGGACGTGGTCGGACACGGTCCGTGGCGTCGCCGACTCGGGCGTCACGGCGCCGAGGCGGGCGAGCCCGGCGCCGACGGACGAGCCGCCGGCAGCCACGGCCTCGTCGAGCAGCAGGTGGTCGAGCTGCAGCCGGGGGCGCTGGGCGGGGTAGCTGGCCGCGCGCACGAGCGACCGCCATCCCGACAGCCGGGCCGGGAGGCCGCCGGGCAGGTTGAGGTCGCCGGCGAGCAGGCGCGGGCCGGGCAGCTCGCGGGCCCAGCGCGTCACCGTGCGCAGCTGCCGGCTCGCCGCGACCGGCGCGAACGACAGGTGCGTGCAGACGACGGTCAGCGGTCCGCCGGGGGCGTCGACCACCGCGGCCAGCGCGGCCCGCGGCTCGTCGGGCACGAGCAGCAGCCGCGGCACCCGCGACCCCTCCACGGGGACCGGGAACGGCAGCACCGCGCGCGACGCCGGCAGCCGGCGCACCCGCCAGGCCAGCACGGGGTACCGCGACACCAGCCCGATCCCGTACCGCGGCCCTGCACCGCTGTCGCCGTCGGGCGCACGGCCGGCACCGCCGAGCTCCTGGTCGGCGCGCGCGTCCGGGCTCGCGCCGGTCGCATCCCCGCGTCCGGGCACACCGACCCCGGCAGGCGCGCCTGCGTCCATGCCGACGTCGGGTTCGCTGGCCGCGAGGTCGTCGTCGCCCGGTGCACCCGCCGGGCGCCAGCCGTCCCGCGGGCCGGGCCGGCCGAGCAGCGTCGGCACGAAGCGGGCACCCCCGGGTGCGGCGCCGAGCGCCTGGGCCACGAGGGCGAGCTGGTCGACGCCGCCGCTGCCGGCCTGCGCGAGGTCGAGCTCCTGCACCGCGAGCACGTCGACGTCGAGGGCGGCGACCGCGTCGGCCAGCGCCTGCGGGCTGGCCTGCCGGCCGTCGGCGGTGCGGCCGGACGCGAGGTTCCAGGTGCCGAGCCGCAGCCGGGTCACGCGCCCGCGGCCGCCGGTTCGCGGGTCGCCTCGGCGAGGTCCTGCAGCGCCTGGGTGGCGCTGTCCACCACGGCGGCGTCGTCCTGCGCGACGCCGGCGAGCAGCCAGCGGGCCAGGGCGAGCTCGCCGGCGAGGTGCGCGCGCTCGAGCAGGTGCTTGTCGGGGGCGTCGCTGCGGGCCATGGCGTACGCCTCGACGACGGTGTCGAGCACGCCGGCGGAGGCGCCGACGCAGATCCAGGCCAGGTCGTCGGCGGGGTCGGCCACCCGGGCGTCGCCCCAGCCGACCAGGCCGGTGACAACCTGCCCGTCGGTGCGCACGTTCGGGCCTGCGAGGTCCCCGTGCACGGGGGTGGTGAGGAAGCGCCAGCGGTCGACCTGCTCCAGCGCGCGCTCCCAGCGCAGCAGCAGCGGAGCGGGCACCTGGCCGGTGCGGGCGGCGCGGTCGACGTCGGCGAGGCGGCGGGTGCGGTACTGCTCGCTGTCGTACGCCGGGGCGCCGGCGTCCTCGACGACGGCGGGGTCGACGTCGTGCAGCGCCCCGATCACCTGGCCGACGTGCACGGCGAGCGGGTCGCCCGGTGCGAGGGAGGCGGGGTCGACGGGCGCGCCCGGCAGGCGGCGCGACACGACGCAGCGGCCGCCCTCGCGCAGGCCGTCGTGGCCGACGGGCGCGGGTACGGCGACCGGCAGCCGCCGGGCCAGCTCGGGCAGCAGCCGCGCCTCGAGGTCGAGCGTCGCGGCGGACGTCGTGCGGCGCGGTGCCCGCACCAGCCACTGGCGGTCGGCCGAGCAGGTGACGACGGCGACGTCGAAGTCGGGCTCGGCGTCGGCCGGCACGCCCACCTGCACGGGGCGCAGGTCGGGCAGGGCGGCGTCGGCGAGCGCCGCGAGCACGAGGGGTGACCTGGTCGCAGTCATCCCGCCACCGTACGGCGGTGTCGCGCCGGCGGCCCGGACGCTCCCGGCGTGTCAGGCGACCGGCCGCCGACTACCGTGACGACGTGACGCACCCGCTCCACGTGACCCGGGGGAGCGACGGCCCTCTCGGCGTCCTCCCGCTCGCGACCAGCGGCGTCGACCGGGCCGGTGAGCAGCGCGACGAGCAGCTGCTGGCACGGCTGCTGGGCGACCCGGCCACGCAGGTGCTCGAGGTGGCGTCCGGCCGCACGCCCGCACCGCTCGACGCCGGGCACGGCCTGCGCTGGCGGCCGCCCGCCGGCGGCGACCTCGACCGGCTCGCGGTGTACCTGGGGCACGACGTCGCGGCGGGCACCGACCTGGTGGCCGTCGTGGCCGACGCACCGGCAGACGACTGGGTGGGGCTGCGCGAGCTCGGCCAGCGGCTCGACCCGCGCGACGCCGGCCTGCTCACGGAGGCCGTCGCGGTGACGAACTGGCACGCCACGCACCACCACTGCCCGCGGTGCGGGGCCCCCACCCTGCCCGTGCAGTCTGGCTGGGTGCGTCGGTGCTCGGCCGACGGCAGCGACCACTACCCGCGCACCGACCCGGCGGTGATCATGACGGTGGTCGACGACGACGACCGGTTGCTGCTGGGGTCGTCGGCGCGCTGGCCGGCCGGCCGGTACTCGACGCTCGCCGGCTTCGTCGAGCCGGGGGAGTCGCTGGAGGCCACGGTGCGCCGCGAGGTGCGCGAGGAGGTCGGGGTCGAGATCGGCGACGTCGCCTACCTGGGGAGCCAGCCGTGGCCGTTCCCGGCGTCGATCATGCTCGGGTTCGTGGCGCAGGCGCTGACGACCGAGGTGCACGTCGACGGCGAGGAGATCGCCGCCGCTCGCTGGTTCACCCGCGACGAGCTCGCGGAGTCGGTCGCCGCTCGCGAGGTGCTGCTGTCGCCGCGGCTCTCGATCTCCCGGGCGCTCGTCGAGCACTGGTACGGCGGGCGCATCGACGACGGCGGCGACACCTGGCGCTAGGCGTCGACGGCGAGCACGGCCGGCCGCGCGGGGTGGTCGTGGCGCACGACGAGCCAGGCGCGCTGCTCGGGCCAGGTCTCGTCCAGGTACCGCTGCCACGAGGGCGGTGCCGCGGCTGCCTCGACGGCGTCCTCCTGCTCGTGCAGCCTGCGGCGCTGGGTCGCCCCCGCGGTGCGCAGGTGCACGACCGCGTCGAACGCGTCGGCGGTCTCCCAGCGCAGCAGGAACCGGCCGTCGACCACGACGACCGTGCCCGGTGCGGCCGGACGCCGGGGTGCGCGCGTCGATCGGTCGGTCGAGGGATCGCGCAGGGTCGGCAGCCACTGCATGCCGCCACCGGGCCCGAGCGGGTCGAGCACCTCCCGGCGCAGCGCGGCGTCGTCCTGCCAGCGTTCCCAGCGTGCGTCCGGGTCGTCGGCGCCGAGCTCGAGCCGCTGCGAGCGCGGCAGCCAGAAGTCGCGCTGCCGCACCCGTGCCGTGGGCAGCCCGAGCGCGCGCAACCGGTCGTGCACGTCGTCGGCCAGCGCGGCGGCGTCACCGGGCACGGCGCCGTCGACCCCGACGCGCACGCCGTGGCCGGCCGCCCGGGCCGGCGCAGAGCGTTCGGCGGCGTCGTCGGCGACGAGCTGGGCGAGGGCGACCGGGGTCAGCGGCCGGGCCGCGGGCTCAGGCAGCGAGCCGGGCCCTGACCTCGTCGAGGCTGGGGTTCGTGGCGACCGAGCCGTCCGGGAAGAGCAGGGTCGGTACCGTCTGGTTGCCGCCGTTGGCCTGCTCGACGAACTGCGCCGACGCCTCGTCCTGCTCGATGTTCACCTCGGTGTAGCCGATGCCCTCGCGGTCGAGCAGGGTCTTGAGCCGACGGCAGTAGCCGCACCAGGTGGTCGAGTACATCGTGACGGTGCCGGCGTCGGGCGCTGCGGGCGTGCTCATCGCGCGGGTGCTCCTCGGGTCTCGGGGCCGCCCGGCGGGTCCGGGCGCCACGGCACGAGAACGCCGGACGGCGCGCCGCTCTTCCCGTCCGTCGTCCACAGGCTGCGGGAGGGCGCGGCGCCCTGTCGGCCGTCGGTGCGAGGATGTCGGCGATGACCTCCCAGCCCCAGCTCGCCGCCGCGTCCGGTCGCGCCGCTGCGCGCCCGGCGTCCGCCGACGACGTGCTGGGCGGTCTCGATCCGGAGCAGCGCGAGGTGGCGACGTCGTTGCACGGGCCGGTCTGCGTGCTGGCCGGTGCGGGCACCGGCAAGACGCGGGCGATCACCCACCGGATCGCCTACGGCGTGCACTCCGGGGTCTACACGCCGCAGCAGGTGCTGGCGGTCACGTTCACCGCGCGGGCGGCCGGCGAGATGCGCACCCGGCTGCGTGACCTCGGCGTGCAGGGGGTGCAGGCGCGCACCTTCCACGCGGCGGCGCTGCGGCAGCTGCACTACTTCTGGCCGCAGGCCATCGGCGGCGGTGCGCCCGAGGTGCAGCCGCACAAGGCCGGGCTGGTCGCCGAGGCCGCCTCGCGGCTGCACCTGCGGCTCGACCGCACCGCCGTCCGCGACCTGGCGGCGGAGGTCGAGTGGTCGAAGGTCAGCCTGCTGACGCCCGAGACCTACCCGGCGGCGGCCCGGCGGGCCGGCCGCGACCCCGCCGGCCTCGACGCGACGGCCATGGCGCGCGTGCTGGCGACCTACGAGGACGTGAAGTCCGAGCGCGGCGTCATCGACTTCGAGGACGTCCTGCTGGTCACCGCCGGCGTGCTGCAGGACCACCCGCAGATCGCCGACACCGTGCGGCGCCAGTACCGGCACTTCGTCGTCGACGAGTACCAGGACGTCAGCCCGCTGCAGCAGCGGCTGCTCGACCTGTGGCTGGGCGGCCGCGACGAGGTGTGCGTCGTGGGCGACGCCAGCCAGACCATCTACTCGTTCACCGGCGCCACGCCCCGTCACCTCCTCGACTTCCCGAAGCGGTACCCGTCGGCGCGAACGGTGCGCCTCGAGCGCGACTACCGCTCCACCCCGCAGGTCGTGGGCCTCGCCAACGGCGTGCTGGCCCGTGCGTCGGGCGCCGGTCGGCAGGTGCGGCTGCAGCTCGTCGCGCAGCGCCCGCCCGGCCCCGAGCCGGTCTTCACGCCCTACGACGACGACGTGGCCGAGGCCGCGGGCGTCGTGGCGGCGGCGAAGCGACTGGTCGAGCAGGGCGTGCGGCCTAGCGAGATCGCCGTGCTGTTCCGCACCAACTCGCAGTCCGAGCCGCTGGAGCAGGCGTGCACCGAGGCGGGCCTGCCGTACGTGCTGCGCGGCGGCGAGCGGTTCTTCAGTCGCCGCGAGGTGCGCGAGGCGGTCATGCTGCTGCGCGGTGCGGCGCGCGCCGCGGACGACGACGACACCCCGCTCGGCCAGGCCGCTCGCGACGTGCTGGTCAGCGGCGGCTGGACGCCGGAGCCGCCCAGTGCGTCCGGTGCGGTGCGCGAGCGGTGGGAGTCGCTGCGGGCCCTGGCGGCGCTCGCCGACGAGGTGGCGGCCGCTCGACCCGGTGCACGGCTCGGGGACCTGGTGGCCGAGCTCGAGGAGCGGGCCGCGGCGCAGCACGCCCCCACCGTCGAGGGCATCACGCTCGCGTCGTTGCACTCTGCCAAGGGTCTGGAGTGGGACGCCGTCTTCCTCGCGGGGGTCAGCGACGGCCTGCTGCCGATCTCGATGGCCGAGGGCCCGGAGGCCGTCGAGGAGGAGCGCCGCCTGCTCTACGTCGGCGTGACGCGGGCTCGTGAGCACCTGCACCTGTCGTGGGCGCGCTCCCGCACGCCCGGGGGCCGGGCCACCCGCCGCCCCTCGCGCTTCCTCGACGGCCTGCGCCCGGAGGACGCCGACGAGCGCTCGGGCTCCGGCGGCCGCGGGTCGCGCGGCGGCCGGTCTGGTGGGCCGAACGGGTCGGGCGGGTCGGGCCGGGGCGGTCGCAGCACCACCGTGCGCTGCCGCGGCTGCGGCACCGTGCTCTCCACCGGCGCGCAGCGCAAGGTCGGCCGCTGCGACGACTGCCCGCCGACGTACGACGAGGGCACCTTCGAGCGGCTGCGCGCGTGGCGCCTGGCGGTCTCGACCGCCGCGAGCGTGCCCGCCTTCGTGGTCTTCACCGACGCGACGCTCGTGGCTCTTGCCGAGCAGCAACCGACCGACGACGCGGGGCTGGCGAAGGTGCCGGGCATCGGTGCGACCAAGCGCGAGCGCTACGGCGCGCAGGTGCTGGCGCTGCTCGGCGGCGCCGAGGTGGCCGACGTGCTCGAGCCGGCGGCTGCGAGCTCGTCGACCGAACCCGCCTGAGAGCGCTCTCACGCCCCGTCCGGCCCAGCGTCGGCAGTTGTTCGGGGAACACTCGCGAAAAAGCGTTGTGCGCGCTCGTGGGGTTGCCCTACCGTTGGCGCGTCGCACCGAGAGGGACGCCGCCCGGCGTCCCGCAGCCAGTCCGAGAGCGGAGGTGATCCCCGTGATGAGCACCAGCAACCTGTCGAAGGTCGACGCGACCTTCGACGTCTGCGCGTCCTGGGACCACCAGCTCCTCGCGGCCATCACCTTCCCGCACACCGACGTCCGGTCCGGGGTGGTCTCGGCGGATCTCTTCGCGCAGTACCAGGGGACGGGTCTGCCCACCGGCGGCCGCGGCGGCGTCATCGCCCCGCGCGTTCGCGTGGGTGCCCCCTCGGGAGTCACGTCCTGGAGTCCACCGGTCTAGCACCACGACCGGCGCTCTTCAGGCCGCGGATCCCGTCACCCGGGATCCGCGGCCTTTTTGTTTTCTCCAGAGCAACCGACACGCCGACCGGCGGACGAGACCAGGACGACATGACGCTCACCAGGCACCGAGGCGCCGACCAGCACCGCCCGACCCAGCCGACCCACCCGACCGATCCGATCCACCCGACACCGACCCACCAGACGGAGGTGACCGCCGTGCAGCTCACCGCACTCCTCGAGCCGACCCTCGACCAGCGCGCCGGGCTCGACACCATCCCCTGCCGGGCGAACGACGCGGAGCTCTGGTTCGCCGAGCTGCCCGCCGACGTCGAGCTCGCCAAGGCGCTCTGCTCGGACTGCCCCGTCCGCGCGGCCTGCCTCGCCGGGGCGCTCGAGCGGCGCGAGCCGTGGGGCGTCTGGGGCGGGCAGCTGCTCGTCCAGGGCGCCGTCGTGGCGCGCAAGCGGCCGCGCGGCCGGCCTCGCAAGTGCGAGGTCGCCGCATGACCGTCCTGCCGCGCACCGCCGACCCGATCGCACCGACCGGGACGGCCACCACCACCTCGTACGCCGGGCGTCGACCCGCCCGGCAGATCACCATCAGGAGCACGCAGATGTCACACCTCATGCACGAGGACCTGGCCCGGGCGCAGCTCGAGCGCAGGTTGCAGCAGGCCGAGCAGGCACGACTGGCGACCTACGTCGTCCGTGTCGCCCGCGCCCGGCGCCAGGCCGCCAAGGCCCGTCGCCAGGCCGAGCAGGCCCAGCTGCGTGTCCGGCTGCTCGTCGGCTGACGCGCCGGCCGGCGCCCGTCCACCCGCCCGACCCGCTACCGCAGGACGCGTCGCCCCGGACCCCGAGGGTCCGGGGCGCCGTCGTGTCCCGACCCGTGACGGTCCGGTCGGGTCAGGTCAGGTCAGGGGCCTCGGCGAACCCGGGCAGGTGCGCCGACAGCACCTCGCGCACCCGCACCTCGCCCTCGATCTGGCACAGCACCCCGATGCCGCCCAGCCAGACGCGGTGGATCAGCAGGTACTGCGGCGGCAGGTTCAGCTTGAGCCCGACGCCCCACTGCGGCTTGCGCGGGTCGTTGATGTGCGCGAACAGGTCGCGCAGGAAGGCCCGGGTGAAGGTGAACGTCTCGGTGCGGGCCGGGGCGAGGAACGGCTCGAGGTACTCCAGCAGCGCCTCGCCGTCGACGTCGATGTTCTGCTTGATGAAGCCGTCCTCGCGCAGCCCCGCGACGACGGCCTCGTGGTCGCCGTCGAGGGCGACCCGCAGCAGCGAGCCGAGGTGCGGCGGCAGGCCGTCGGGGAGGCGGTTCACCGCGCCGAAGTCGAGCACGCCGAGTCGTCCGTCCGGGGTCAGGCGGAAGTTGCCCGGGTGCGGGTCCGCGTGCAGCAGACCGGCGCGCTGCGGCCCGGCCAGCAGGAACTCGAGGTAGTGGCCCGCGGCGGCGTCGCGCTCCTCCTGGCTGCCGTCGGCGATGAGCCGCGACAGCGGCGTGCCCTCGAGCCACTCGCCCACGATCACGTGCTCGGCGTGCGCCACGACGTCCGGGACGGCGAAGTCGGGGTCGTCGCGGAAGGCCTCGGCGAACTGCGCCTGGGCCTTCGCCTCCATGCCGTAGTCGAGCTCCTCGCTCACCCGGCGCTTCAGCTCGGCCATGATCGGCTTGAGGTCGAGGCCGGGGATCCAGCTGGCCGACAGCCGGGCCACCCGCGCCACCTGGTTGAGGTCCGACACGAGCGCCGGTCCGGCCCCCGGGTACTGCACCTTCACCGCCACGGGCCGACCGTCGGCCCAGATCGCCCGGTGCACCTGCCCGATCGAGGCGGCCGCCGCCGGCTTGTCGTCGAACGACTCGAAGCGGTCGCGCCAGTCGGCGCCGAGCTCGGCGGCCAGCACGCGGTGCACCGCGGCGACCGGCAGCGGGGGAGCGGCGTCCTGCAGCTTGGTGAGCGTGGCGCGGTACGGCCCCGCGAGCTCCTCCGGCAGCGCCGCCTCGAAGATGCTCATGGCCTGGCCGAACTTCATGGCCCCGCCCTTGAGCTCCCCGAGCACCTTGAACAGCTGCTCGGCCGTGCGGGCCTGCACCTCGGCGGCCACGATCTCGGCGGGGCGGCCGCCGACGCGCCGGCCGAGGCCGAGCGCCGTCCGACCGGCGAAGCCGAGCGGCAGGCTGGCGAGCTTCGCGGTGCGCGCGACGGCGTTGCGGGGCAGATCACTCACGCGACCATCGTCCCTCAGGCCCCGACGGCCTGCATGCCCGCCCTGCCCGGAACGCGCCGCTCGCCCGGGTCCGACGGCTGTTCGCGATCGGCGCCGGCTGCCGCGCGCCCGTCCGCGGCCGGTCGGCGGGCCGTTCTCGCCGCCGCCTCCCGGACGTCGGGCGTCTCGGCGGCCCCGGTCGCGTCCGCGCGCTCGCGACCGGGTGCCGCGGTGACCGCGCGCAGCCCGGTGCATCCGCACGAGGGGTGCGGGCTCCAGCGTCGGCGCTCCACGAGGCCGTCGGGCAGCACCTCGAGCGTGCGGCCCGCGCTGGCCGGTCGCCGCCCGTCGAGCCGGGCCAGCACCTGCAGCGCCGCGACCCCGGCCGCCGCGGTGCTCAGCGCGGCCTCACCCCGGGGCCTCGACGAGCCGTCGGCGAGCTGCGCCTGCACGGCCGGCCAGCCCGGGTCGCGGTCGCGGCGGTGCAGGTCGAGGCATCGCAGGCAGGGGGTGCGGCCGGGCAGCACGAACGGGCCGACCACCACCCGGTCGACGCGCACCACGACCGACAGGTGCGGCACGCCGTCGCCGAGCAGCTCCTCGGCCGCGCCGCTCGCGACCGCGTCGTCCCGCACGATCACCACGACGTGGGGCGCGTGCGGCCGCGCGGTCTGGGCGGGCAGCGCCGTCGCACCGCCCGTGCGGGCCACGGCCCGCGCCAGCGACGTGCCGCGGC
>NZ_BAAHBM010000078.1:0-14935 GCF_054776675.1 Angustibacter aerolatus | reverse complement strand
TCGCGCGCCGTGCACGGCGGCGGGCAGGGCGCGGGCCAGGCCGGCCGTCCACCCGTCCGGCGCGAGCAGCACGCCGGGCGCCGAGCGGCCGGACGTCGGGGCCACCAGGGCGCTGCCCACCGCGCCGAGGACGCACAGCCACTGCACCCAGCCGGCCGCGCGCACGGCGACCACCGCGGTGAGGGTCGCCGACAGCACGAGGGTGGTGAGATCGGCCACCGCCCGCCGCCGCACGAGGGCCGGGACGGCGGGAGCGGCCAGCACGCACACGGCCAGCGCGACGCCGAGCCCCGGCCGGTGCCCGACGACCAGCAGCGCGGCGACGAGCCCCGCCGCGGTGACGAGACCGAGGTGCACGGGCGGCACGGCCGGGCTGCCCGCGCGCCAGAAGGTGCGCAGCGCCTGCGTCGCCTGCTCGGGCAGCCGCGGCAGCGCACCGGCGACCTGACGTGACGGTTGCCGCGCTGCAGCGGTGGGGATCGACGGGTGGGTCATGGCGGCACGCTAGGCGGCCGCCGTGGTGACCGGGCGGTGCTCGCGGTCGGGTCCGGTGCAGGTGCGTGGTCACGTGGTGAAGACCTTCGGCCGTCGCCGCGTCAACGCCGCGGCAACATCGCCGGGCCCGGCGTCAACAGGCCGTCAACACCGGCGGAGCGGGTGCCCGGGCGGCGCAGGCTCGAGGACGAGCGGCCCCGACCGGGGCGCCCGCACCGTCACCTCGGCCCTCGGGCCCGTCCGAAGGGAACGTGATGGCCGACCTGGCCTTCGTCCTGCTGACCCTCGTGCTGTTCGGCCTGCTCGGCCTGCTGGCGAAGGGGGTCGAGCGGCTGTGAGCGACGTGATCGCGCTGGTGCTCGCCGTCGTCGTCGTGGGCTACCTGCTGCTGGCGCTGATCGCGCCGGAGCGGTTCTGATGACGGGCTGGCTCGCCGCGACGCTGCAGCTGATCGTGCTGGTGGCCGCGCTGGTGCTGGTGCACCGCCCGCTCGGCGACGCGATGGCCAGGGTCTACGAGGGCACCCGGCACCTGCGGGTCGAGCGCGCGGCGTACCGGCTGATGGGGGTCGACCCGGACGCCGACCAGCGCTGGACGACGTACCTGCGCAGCGTGCTCGCGTTCTCGCTGGTCTCGGTGCTGGGGCTCTACCTGCTGCAGCGCGTGCAGCAGCACCTGTGGCTCTCGCTCGGCTTCGACCCGGTGCGGCCCGACCAGGCCTGGAACACCGCGATCAGCTTCGTCACCAACACGAACTGGCAGTCGTACTCGGGCGAGCAGACCATGGGCCACCTGGTGCAGATGGCCGGTCTCGCCGTCCAGAACTTCGTCTCGGCGGCCGTCGGGATGTCGGTGGCGATCGCCCTGGTGCGCGGCTTCGCGCGGCAGCGCACCGACCGCCTCGGCAGCTTCTGGGCCGACCTGGTGCGCGGCAGCCTGCGCATCCTGCTGCCGCTGTCGTTCGTCGCAGCGGTGGTCATGCTGTTCGGCGGCGTCGTGCAGAACCTGCACGGGTTCACCGACGCGACGACGCTGGCCGGTGCGGCGCAACGGATTCCCGGCGGCCCGGTCGCCAGCCAGGAGGCGATCAAGGAGCTCGGCACCAACGGCGGCGGCTTCTTCAACGCCAACTCGGCGCACCCGTTCGAGGGCCCGACCGCCTGGGTCAGCCTGCTGCAGGTCTTCCTCATGCTGGTGATCCCGTTCTCGCTGCCGCGGACGTTCGGCCGCATGGTGCGTGACGAGCGGCAGGGCCTGGCGATCGCCGGGGTCATGGCGACGCCGTGGACGGCGGCCGTCCTGCTGCTCACCTGGGCCGAGTCGGCGCACCCCGGCACCGCGCTGCGCCTCGCCGGCGCCGCCACCGAGGGCAAGGAGGTGCGCTTCGGCGTCCCGCTCTCGACGCTGTTCGCCGGCTCGACCACGCTGACGTCGACCGGCGCCGTGAACTCGTTCCACGACTCGTTCACCGCCCTCGGCGGCGGCCTCACCCTCTTCGACATGATGCTCGGCGAGATCGCGCCCGGCGGCGTCGGCTCGGGCCTCTACGGGATGCTCGTGCTGGCCGTGGTCGCGGTGTTCGTCGCGGGCCTGATGGTCGGGCGCACCCCGGAGTACCTGCGCAAGAAGATCGGGCCGCGCGAGATGAAGCTGGCCTCGCTCTACATCCTCAGCACGCCGGCCGTGGTGCTCTCCGGCACTGCCGTGGCGATGGCGATGCCGGGGCAGCGCGCGGGCATGCTGAACGACGGTCCGCACGGGTTGTCGGAGGTGCTGTACGCCTTCACCAGCGCGGGCAACAACAACGGCTCCGCCTTCGGCGGGCTGACGGTGAACACCGTCTGGTACGACACCGCGCTCGGCCTGGCGATGCTGCTCGGCCGCTTCGTGCCCATCGTGCTCGTGCTGGCCCTGGCCGGCTCGCTCGCCCGGCAGCAGGCGGTGCCGGTCACCGCCGGCACCCTGCCCACCCACCGACCGCTGTACGCCGGCCTGCTGCTCGCCGTCGTGCTCGTCGTGGTCGGCCTCACGTACTTCCCGGCGCTCGCGCTGGGTCCTCTCGCGGAAGGTGTCTGACCCCCATGTCCGTTGCCACGACGCAGCTGCTGTCACCGCAGCAGCTCGCCCGCGCGCTGCCCGGTGCGGCGCGCAAGCTCGACCCGGCCACGATGGTGCGCAACCCCGTCATGCTCGTGGTCGAGCTCGGCGCCCTCGTCTCGACGGTGCTGGCGGTGCTCGACCCCGGCTGGTTCGCCTGGGCGATCGCGGTCTGGCTGTGGGTGACCGTGCTCTTCGCGAACCTCGCCGAAGCCGTGGCCGAGGGCCGCGGCAAGGCGCAGGCCGAGACGCTGCGGCGCACCCGCACCGACACCGTCGCCGTCCGCCTGCTCGCCGACGGCGGCACCGAGCAGGTGCCCGCCACGCAGCTGGCCCGCGGCGACCGCGTCGTGGTCGAGGCGGGCCAGGTGGTGCCCGGTGACGGCGACGTGGTCGAGGGCATCGCCAGCGTCGACGAGTCGGCGATCACCGGCGAGTCCGCGCCCGTCGTCCGCGAGTCGGGCGGCGACCGGTCGGCGGTCACCGGCGGCACCCGCGTGCTGTCGGACCGGGTGGTCGTCGAGATCACCTCGACGCCGGGGGAGACGTTCGTCGAGCGGATGATCGCGCTCGTCGAAGGCGCCCAGCGGCAGAAGACGCCCAACGAGATCGCGCTGAACATCCTGCTCGCCGGCCTCACCATCGTGTTCCTGCTCGCCGTCGTGACGCTGCAGCCGCTGGCCACGTACTCCGGCGCGAGGCAGCCCGTCATCGTGCTCATCGCGCTGCTGGTCTGCCTCATCCCGACGACGATCGGCGCGCTGCTGTCGGCCATCGGCATCGCCGGCATGGACCGGCTGGTGCAGCGCAACGTGCTCGCCATGTCGGGCCGGGCCGTCGAGGCCGCCGGCGACGTCGGCACGCTGCTGCTCGACAAGACCGGCACCATCACGCTGGGCAACCGGCAGGCCGCCGAGCTGCTGCCCGTGGGCCGCACCACCGCCCGCGACCTCGCCGAGGCGGCGCAGCTGTCGAGCCTGGCGGACGAGACGCCGGAGGGTCGCAGCGTCGTCGTGCTCGCCGAGAGCGGCTTCGCCCTGGCGCCGTACGGCGAGCTGCCGGACGGCGTGTTCGTGCCGTTCACCGCGCAGACCCGGATGAGCGGCGTCGACCTGCCGGACGGGCGCGAGGTGCGCAAGGGGGCGGTGGCCTCGGTGCTCGCCTGGGCCGGCTGCCCGGACGACGCGGAGGTGCTGGCCGTCACCGACCGCATCGCGTCGTCCGGAGGCACCCCGCTGGTGGTCGCCGAGCGGCGCGGGGAGGCGGCCAGGGTGCTCGGCGTCGTGCATCTCAAGGACGTCGTGAAGCCGGGCATGCGCGAGCGCTTCGACGAGCTGCGGGCCATGGGCATCCGCACGGTGATGGTGACGGGCGACAACCCGCTCACCGCACGGGCCATCGCGGCCGAGGCCGGCGTCGACGACTTCGTGGCGGAGGCGACGCCCGAGGACAAGATGGCCTACATCAAGCGCGAGCAGCAGGGCGGCGTGCTGGTCGCGATGACCGGTGACGGCACGAACGACGCCCCCGCGCTGGCGCAGGCCGACGTCGGCGTCGCGATGAACACCGGGACGTCGGCCGCGAAGGAGGCCGGCAACATGGTCGACCTCGACTCCGACCCGACCAAGCTCATCGAGGTCGTCGAGATCGGCAAGCAGCTGCTCATCACCCGCGGCTCGCTCACCACGTTCTCCATCGCCAACGACGTCGCCAAGTACTTCGCGATCATCCCGGCCATGTTCGCCGTGGCCCACCCGGGACTCGACGCGCTGAACGTCATGCGGCTGCACAGCCCGCAGTCGGCCATCCTCTCGGCCGTGGTGTTCAACGCCCTCGTCATCGTGGGGCTGGTGCCCCTGGCCCTGCGCGGTGTGCGGTACCGGCCGGCGTCCGCCGAGGCGATGCTCCGCCGCAACCTGCTCGTCTACGGCGTCGGCGGCCTCGTCACGCCGTTCGTGGGCATCAAGCTCGTCGACCTGATCATCCAGTTCCTCCCCGGAGTGCGTTGAGCCATGCAGACCACCATCAGGACCCACCTCGCCGCGCTGCGCGTGCTGCTCGTGCTCACCGTCGTGCTCGGTCTCGCCTACCCGCTCGCGGTGACGCTGGTCGGCCGCGCGGTGCCGGGTCGCGCCGACGGCTCCCTCGTCGAGCGCGGCGGGCAGGTCGTCGGCTCGCGGCTGATCGGCCAGGCCTTCACCGACGCCGACGGCCGGGCGCTGCCGGCGTACTTCCAGTCCCGCCCGTCGGCCGCGGGCGACGGGTACGACGGCGCCGCCTCGAGCGCCTCGAACCTCGGTCCGGAGAGCCCCGACCTCGTGCAGGCGGTCACCGAGCGCCGGACCGCGGTCGCCCGGCTGGAGGAAGCACCGCTCGCGCAGGTGCCGCCGGACGCCGTGACCGCGTCGGCGTCCGGGCTCGACCCCGACATCAGCCCGGCGTACGCGGCGCTGCAGGTGGCCCGGGTCGCGCGCGCCCGCGGCCTCGACGAGCAGGTGGTGCGCCGGGTGGTGCGCGAGCACACCGGCGGGCGCGACCTGGGGTTCGTCGGGGCGCCGCACGTCGACGTGCTCGGGGTCAACCTGGCGCTCGACCGCCTCGCTGGGTGAGGCTGGCACCGTGGGCGAGCGCGGACGGCTGCGGGTGTACCTGGGGGCGGCGCCCGGGGTGGGCAAGACCTTCGCGATGCTCGACGAGGGGCACCGCCGCCGCGAGCGCGGCACCGACGTCGTCGCGGGTGTCGTCGAGACCCACGGGCGGCGGCGCACGGCGGAGGCGGTCGGCGACCTCGAGGTGCTGCCGCGGCGCGTGGTCGAGCACCGCGGCGGGCGGTTCACCGAGCTCGACCTCGACGCGCTGCTCGCCCGCCGGCCCGACGTCGCGCTGGTCGACGAGCTGGCCCACACCAACGCCCCCGGCAGCCGCAACGCCAAGCGCTGGCAGGACGTCGAGGAGCTGCTGGACGCCGGGGTCGACGTCGTCACCACGCTGAACGTGCAGCACCTCGAGTCGCTGAACGACGTGGTGCAGCAGGTGACCGGCGTCCGCCAGCGGGAGACCGTGCCCGACCGGGTGGTGCGCGCCGCCGACCAGATCGAGCTCGTCGACATGAGCCCCGAGTCGCTGCGCCGCCGGCTCGCGCACGGCAACGTGTACGCCCCCGAGAAGGTCGATGCCGCGCTCGCCAGCTGGTTCAGGGTGGGCAACCTGTCGGCGCTGCGCGAGGTGGCCCTGCTGTGGTTGGCGGATCGCGTCGACGAGAGCGTGCAGCGGTACCGCGAGCAGCACGACATCGACGGCACCTGGCCCGCCCGCGAGCGCGTCGTCGTCGCGGTCACCGGCGGGCCGGAGGGCGAGGCGCTGATCCGGCGGGCCGCGCGGATCGCGAACCGGGCCGGGGGTGGCGACCTGCTGGCCGTGCACGTCAGCCCCTCCGACGGGCTGCGCAGCGGGACGCCGGACCGCACGGCGGAGCAGCGCCGGCTGGTCGAGGAGCTCGGCGGCAGCTGGCACTCGGTGGTGGGCGAGCGGGTCGCGGACGCGCTGCTGGAGTTCGCGCGCGCCGAGAACGCGACGCAGCTGGTGCTCGGCGTGAGCCGGCACGGCCGGTGGTCGTCGTTCGTCGGCGGCAGCGGCGTCGGCCAGGAGGTGTCGCGGCGCAGCGGCGACGTCGACGTGCACATGGTCACGCACGACCAGGCGGCGCGACGGCGCGCGCTGCCGCCGCTGACCGGGGGCCTGACCCCGCGACGGCGGCTCGCCGGCGCGGTGCTCGCCGCCGTGCTGCTGCCGCTGCTGACGCTGGCCCTGCTGGCGAGCCGGGGCACGCTCGACTTCACCAGCGAGGTGCTGGGCTACCTGCTGGTCGTGCTCGCCGTCGCGCTGGTCGGCGGTGCCTGGCCGGCCGCCGCGGCCGCCGTGGTCTCGGCGCTCGCCATCAACTGGTGGTTCACCCCGCCGACGGGGTCGCTGGCGATCAAGAGCCCGAGCGACGTCGCCTCGCTGCTGGTGTTCCTCGCCGTGGCGGTCGCGGTGAGCGCCCTCGTCGACCTCGCCGCCCGCACCACGCGGCGGGCGGCACGGGCCGGGGCCGAGGCCGAGACGCTGACGGTGCTGGCGGCGTCCGTGCTGCGCGGCGACGACGCCATGACGGCGCTGGTGGAGCGGGCGCGCGAGACCTTCGGGCAGCAGGCCGTGTCGCTGCTGCGCCACGACGGCGTGCCCGGCGGACCGCCGGGGGAGTGGCGGGTCGTGGCCTGCTCCGGGGAGTCGCCGTGCTCGGCGCCCGGGCAGGGCGACGCCGAGGCCGACATCCCGCCGGACGCCGTGCTCGTGCAGCGCGGTCGCCAGCTGCGCCAGTCCGACCTGCCGCTGCTGCGCGCCTACGCCAGCCACGCCGCCGCGCTGCTGCAGCGCGCCGACCTCGCGCGCGAGGCCGGGCAGACGGCGCCGCTCGCCGCGGCCGCCCAGATGCGCAGCGCGCTGCTCAACGCCGTCAGCCACGACCTGCGGACGCCGCTCGCGGCCGCCCGGGCCGCCGTGTCGAGCCTGCGCAGCGACGACGTCGAGTGGTCGCCGGAGGCCGCCGACGACCTGCTGCGCACCGCCGACGAGTCGCTCGACCGCCTGTCGCGCCTCGTCGTCGACCTGCTCGACATGAGCCGCGTGCAGGCCGGGGCGGTGACCGCGACCAGTCGCCCCGTCGGCTGGGACGAGGTGGTGCCGCAGGCGCTGCGCGAGCTCGGCGCCGAGGCCGACGGCGTGCGCACCCACGGGCTCGACGAGACCGCGCCCGTCGCCGCCGACCCGGTGCTGCTGCAGCGCGTCGTGGTGAACCTGGTGTCGAACGCGCTGCGGCACGGCGGCGGCAGCACCCCGTTGGTCGCGGCCAGCGAGCTCGGCGACCGCGTCGAGCTGCGCGTCGTCGACACCGGGCCGGGGGTGCCGGCCGGGGCGGCAGGCCGGGTGTTCGAGCCCTTCCAGCGCCTGGGCGACGAGCAGCGCGGGGGACCGCAGGGGGTCGGTCTCGGGCTGGCCCTCTCGCGCGGGCTGGTCGAGGCGATGCACGGCACGCTCGAGCTGGAGGACACCCCCGGGGGTGGCGCGACGACCGTGGTGCGGCTGCCGGCTGCCGGCCCCTCGCCGTCCGCCACCGACGAGGACGACGAGGACGTGCCCGCCGCCGGCTGACCGACGCGGTCGAGAGCCGCGCTCACGGGACGCTCAAGGTGGCCGCCCGACGTGCCGAGGCATCGGGGGGGACGGGTCCTGCGACCCGGCTCAGCGACCCCCGACCGACCCTCCAGGGAGACCAGTGCGCCGTCCGGTCGTCGTCACCGCCCTCGCCGTGGCCCTGCTGACGCCCGCCGCGCTCGTCGCGGCGCCGGCGCAGGCCGCGACCCGGCCGGGGAAGATCACGGCGGTGTCGTCAGCGCCCGGCCCGCACCCGGGTGAGGTCACCGTCCGCTGGAAGCAGACCGGCGGGCACACCACCAGCTTCCGCATCGAGACCGGCCTGACGACCTTCAGGAAGGGCAGCGCCGTGCTGCCCGACCACGGCCGGCGCACCAGGTACTTCACGGTCGCCGCCAGCAGGCGGTCGGTCACCCTGACCGCGAAGCAGGTCGCGTCGGCGGGCGCCGCACCGGGCACCGGCAACCACCTGTTCTTCCGGCTCACCGCGGTCAACACCAAGGGCCCGGGCACCGCCACGCGCGCCTTCCCGTACCTGCAGTCGGTCGCGCCGAAGCCGGTGACGCCGGAGGCCGGCACGCCGCTGCGAGTCGCCTCGTTCAACGTGCGGACGGCCCGCGGGGCGAACCCGCCGTGGCTCGGCCGGGTCGATGCCGTCGCCGCCACGATCCTCTCGCGCAGCCCCGGGGTCGCCATCCTGCAGGAGCTGTCTCCCGGGCGCTCCGACGGCGGCAGCGGGAACCCCACTGGCGGACCACGGCAGTCCCAGACCCTCGTCGACGCGCTGGCCGCCCGCGGCGCCGGCCGGTACCAGCTCGTGCGCAAGTACTGGTACATCGGTCCCGCCGAGCCCACAGGCACCCAGGGCGCCCGCATCCTCTACGACACCACCCGCTACGAGCTGCTCAGCGACTGCCCCGACCGCAGCCGCTACCAGACGACCGTCTCGACCTCCTGCAGCATGGAGATGCCGGTGCTGCCCGAGGACGACCTCGGCAAGCGCCGCTCAGCGGCCTGGGCGCTGCTGCAGGACCGGTCGACGGGCAAGCGCTTCATGGTGGTCTCGGTGCACCTCGACGAGCGCAAGAGCGCCGACGCCGCCACGCAGGAGCGCTATCAGGCGCTGCGCACGAAGCAGGTGCGCGCCGTGCTGGCCAGGGTGGCCGTCGAGAACCCCGACGACGCGCCCGTCGTGCTCGGCGGCGACCTCAACTCCTGGCAGGCGGCGCGCGGCGGGGACCCCGCGCACGACGCGCTGGTGACGGCCGGGTTCTACGACAGCGCCGACGCCGTGACGCAGGTCAACACCCGCTGGACGACGTACAACGCCTTCGCCCGCACCGTGCCGAAGAGCCCCTCCGGCTGGGGCGCCCGGCTCGACGTCATCGCGACGAAGGGCCTGCGCGGCGCCGTCCGGTTCGAGAACGTCCTGACGCGCACCCAGAGCAACCGACCGTCCGACCACGACATGGTCGTCGCAGACCTCCTCCTGCCCTGACGCGCGCGAGGTACCCTCGCACCCGGCAAACCACCCGAACCGGACGTCGCGGCGCTCAAGCAGCGACCTCGTCGTGCCGATGGACTCCGGGACGCCTGCCTGGGCACGCCGCCCGCCGACTGACCCGAGGACGCCCGTGCACCGCTCGCTCGTGACCATCGGACTCACCGCCGCCGTGCTGGCCCCGGCCGCGCTCGTCGCCGCCCCGGCGCAGGCGGCCACCCGGCCGGGCAGGATCACCGCCGTCACGTCGGCGCCCGGCCCGCACGCGGGGGAGGTGACCATCCGCTGGAAGCAGACGGGCGGGCACACCACGAGCTTCCTGGTCGAGACCGGTCTGACCACGTTCGGTGCGCAGAGCGCGACGCTGCCCGACCACGGCCGGCACACGACGTACGTGCGAGTCGGTGGCACCCGGCGCTCGGTGACGCTCACCGCCGCCCAGGTGAAGGCGGCCGGGGCCGCCGCCGGCACCGGCAACCACCTGTTCTTCCGCCTCACCGCGGTGAACACGAAGGGCGCCGGCACCGCGAAGCGCCCCTACCCCTACCTGCAGTCCGTCGCGCCGAAGCCGGTCGCGCCGAAGGCCGGCACGCCGCTGCGGGTCGCCTCGTTCAACGTGCGCACCGCCCGCACCAGCGACGGCCCGTCGTGGCTGAGCCGGGTGGCGAAGGTCGCGGCCACCATCGACTCGCGCGACCCCGGCGTCGTGGCGGTGCAGGAGCTGAACCCCGGCCGCGCCGACGGCAGGGCAGGCGTCACCACCGGCAGCGTGCGGCAGACCGACAGCCTGGTGAACGCGCTGCGCACCCGCGGCGCCGGCCGCTACCGCCTGGTCCGGACCACGCCGTACGTCGAGCCCGGCGTCGTCGCCGGCTCGCAGGGCACCCGCGTGCTGTACGACTCGAGCCGGTACCGCGTCTCGCGCGCCTGCCCCGAGTCGACGAACGGCCGCAGCTGGTCGTCGTCGTGCAGCATGCAGCTGCCGATCGCGGCGGGGGACCCCGCGACGCAGCGTCGGTCGGCAGCGTGGGCAGAGCTGCAGGACCTGGCCAGCGGCAAGCGGTTCCTGGTCGTGTCGGTGCACCTCGACAACCGCAAGAGCTCGAACGCCGCCACGCAGAAGCGCTACCAGGCGCTGCGTGCCGCGCAGGTGCGAGCCGTGACGGCGCGGGTCGACGCGATCAACACCCAGCACCTGCCGGTCGTGCTGGCCGGCGACCTCAACTCGTGGCAGGCCGCGCTCGGCGGCAACCCGCCGCACGACGCGCTGACGAAGGCCGGCTACTACGACACCGCCGACGCCGTCACGCAGGTCAACACCCGCTGGACGACGTACAACGGGTTCGCCCGCACCGTGGCGAAGAGCGCGTCCGGCTGGGGCGCCCGGCTCGACGTCATCTCGACCAAGGGCCTGCGCGGCGCCGTCCGCTTCGAGAACGTGCTCACCCGCACCGAGTCGAACCGCGCCTCGGACCACGACATGGTCGTCGCGGACCTGCGCCTGCCCTGACGGCTGCCGGCCGAACGGCCGAGCCGGTTCGCCTCACAGCCCGATTTTGATAATGATTCTCACTATGAGAAGCGAACGCACGTCGGATCCGTCCCCGCGCACGCGTCCCGAGGGGCGGTGCCGGTGAGCGGTCGGCTGGGCTCGGACGACGCGTCGGCCGCGGCGGGTGCGGCGGCGCTGGACGGTGCCCGAGACGGCGTGCTGGGCCTGACGCGCTGCCTCGACGCCGTCGTGGCCGCCGGCCGGCGAGCGGTGCTCGACCCCGGAGAGCCAGGTGCCGCCGCGTTCGTGCGGACCGTGCTGGAGCCTCAGGAGCAGGTCGTCGCCGCCCACCTGCGCGCGCTGGCCGCGGCCGTCGGCACCAGCGCGGAGCAGGTCGCTGGGGCCCGGCGGACCTGGCTCGACGCAGAGCGGTCCGCCGCGGACGCGACCGGGCACGGCGGCACCGGCCCCGCGCACCGCTAGGCCGGCTGCCGTGCTGACCCGCCTCGATCCCGCGGCGAACCGCCTGCTGACCCACCTGACCGGCGTGCCCGAGAGCGCGCTCTCGGCGACCCGGCTGCTCGGCGCGCTGCCGCTCTTCGACGAGCTGGACTCGCAGCTCGCCCGCGTGGCGGCACAGCTCGAGGGTGCCGCCGTGGTGGGCGGCGGCGCCTTCGGCGGCGCCACCGGCGACGCCCTGCGCTCGCGCCTCGCCCTCCTCGCGGGGCCCGGCGGATCGCTCGACGTGCTGCGCCGCACCGCGCGCACGCAGCGGTCCGCCGTCGGGCAGGTGGCCGACGCGACCCGCGAGCAGGAGGTGATGCGGATCGTCATGCTGCACCTGCTGCTCGCCGAGCTGCTGAAGGCGATCACGACGGCGAACCCGGCGGCCGTCGCGGCCTACCTGGCGACCCGGCAGCTGGCCCGTGCGCTGCTGCGCCTCGCTGCGGTCCGCGTGACCGCAGCCGTCGCCCGAGCCGCTGCCGGGGGTGCCGGCTTCGCCGCGCTCACCGACCTCACCGTGCAGCTGGTGGCCGTCGCGGAGGGACGGCGGCACGGTGTCGACGTCCGGCGGCTCGCCACGCAGGCCGGCTGGGGCGCCTTCGGTGGGTTGGTCGGGGCCCCGCTGACCGCCGGCGGGTTGCGCGGGCTGCAGCGCCTCGGTGCCCCGGCCGCCGTGCGTCCGGCTGCGGCGATCGGCGCGAGCGCCGCGGGGGAGTGGGTGGCCGAGGGGACGACGAGCCTGGCCCAGACCGGTCGGTGGGTGGCTCCGGGCTCCGCTGCGTCGTCCGCCGCCGTCGAGGCCGCGGCCGGCCTGACCGGCCGTGGCCGTCGGCGCGCACCGCACCTCGACGGCGCGGGTCGCACCGGAGCGAGCGAGACGGTCGGGTCGATCGAGATGGCGCCGGTGCGTGCCCGGAGCGGAGAGCCGGCGCTCCTCGACGCCACCGAGCTGACGCCGCTGCCGGGCCCACCGGCGCGCGACGGGCAGCCTCCGGCCGGGACACCGAGCGGGCGGCTGCCCGGGCGGCCTCCGGGCGCGGCGTCCACGTCGACCTGGGTGGAGACGCCACGGATCGAGGGACCGCAGGTGCGCGCGGTGCTGTCCCACCCGGGGCTCCGGGTCGAGCGTGTGCTGTCGGGCGCGGGCACCAGCGGCCTGGAGACGGTCGTGCACGACGGGACGGTCGAGGAGCGCCGGGCTCGCCTCACCGCGGAGCTTCCGGCGCTCCTCGGTCGGGGCGAGGTCGACCGGCCGCACACCGGGTCGCCGCCGGTGCTGGTGCGCGCCCGCGCCGGCGACCTCCTGGCGCTGCCCCCGCGCGACGGCCGTGACCGGTACGAGCTGACGGCACGCCTGACCCTGACGCCGCTCGACGGCAGGGCGGGCGGGCGTCGGGCCGCCCACCCGTCCACCGAAGTGGTGGCGGAGGTGTCGCTGCCGAGGTCCGCGGCGAGGCAGGGCGGGTACGGCGTGCTGCTGCCACCACGTCGCGGCGGCTGGGTGGTGGCCGCGGACGCGGGGCGGCGACCTGCGGACCTGCTGCGTGCCGCGCCGGACGTGTCGCCGGTCGCCCTGGGCCGGGTGGTCGACGTCGCCACGCGGCTGCTGTCGGACGCCGGGCTGCGCGGTGACCTGCCGCCGCACGGTCCGCGGCAGGTCCGCGCGCACGCCGCCGACGTCACGCAGCCGCACGCCGACCGCGAGCCGGTGCGCACCGGGCGCCTGCAGCCGCCGCAGCAGCCCGCCGAGCGGCAGGTCGAGCACCTGCGACGGCTGCACCGGCTCGTCGACGTCGACGCGGTGCTGCGTCTCGAGCCGACGTCGACCGCCTGGCGCTCGGCCGGTCGCGAGGTCGTCGTGCGCGTCGTGCCGGTGCCCCTGGTACCCGCACCGGGTGCCGCGGACGTGCTCGCCCTGCGCGTCGAGCTGCACGTCGCCGACGCGGCGGGTGCGCCGGGCGACGTCCGGCACGCCCACGCCACGCTGACCGTGCCGGCGTCCTGGACCGTCGAGGCCGAGCAGCGGGGCGTCGCCGGCAAGCGAGCGGCGCTGGACCTGTCGCACGTCGAGCCAGCCTGGGGCGAGGCGCCGCAGCAGACGGTGCAGCGCGACCGCGCCGAGCCGCAGCCGCGACCGGACGCGACCGCCGTGGCCGACCCCGCCCGGCTGCACCGGCTGGTGCGCACCTCGGCCGTGCGCGGCCTGTGGCCGGAGGACGCCGACGCCCTCGACGCGGCCCACGGCTCGGCGCTGGCCCGCGACCTGGCCCCCGACCGGGTGCTCGACCTGGTGCGCACCGGTCGGCTGCACCTGCGGTACGGCGACGTGACGGTCTCCGTCTGGTCGCAGGCCACCCGCGTGCCACCGGACGACGGGCGGACGCCGCGCACGGCGGACCTGCTGTGGACGGCGCGCGTCACCCGCGAGACGTCGTCGCCGTGGGCGGTGCGGGCCCGGCACGAGCTGCTGGCCCCGGTGCTGTCGCTGGTCGGGGGAGCGGCACGGCCGACGCCGGCCGGTGCCACCGAGGGCGTGCTGGCCTGGACCGAGCGCGTTCCCGACGCCGTGCTGCTGGCGCCCGGCCGCGCACCCGACGCGGTCGAGCGCGACCGGCTGCTGCGGCGTCCCGGGTTCGTCGACGACGTCCTGCGTGCCGAGCTCGCGCAGGCACCGCCCGCGGCGGCGACGCCGGCGGTCGTCCGGGCACAGGTCGACGGGTCGCTGCGGGCTGCGCAGCTGGTGCACGACGACCGGGTGGCGGCCCGTGGCGGGTACCCGCTGCCCGTGCTGCGCGACCAGCTCGACCGCATCGCGGTGCTGCGCGACGACCTGCCGCAGCTGCTGCGGCAGGTCGACCCGGAGCGCCTGGCCGACGAGGCGCGGCGGCGCAGCCTGCCCACCCGTGCCACGGCCGGCGCGGTCGCCGAGTCGGTCGGTCGGGACGTGCTGCGGGCCGCCGGGCTGCCCGACCCCGAGGGAGGCGTGGCCGGCGGCGACGAGACGGCGACCGGCCTCGCGCCCGACCGGCTGCTCGCCCGGGTCGTCGGCGCCCACGTGCTGCGGCCCCAGGGGAGTCCGCCCTCGGTGCACCCGCGCGACCTGGCCCGCATCCTGGCGGCTCGCACCGGTCAGCGACGCGCCGCCGACGCCGGGAGGAGCCGTCCTGCGGCGGCCGACCTGCACCGGGTGCTGCGGCGCCGGCACGGCGACCCGTTCGACGACGCCGCCGTCCGTCGGCTCCTCGACGACCTGGTGACCGTCACCGACCCCAGCTGGCTCGGGCACGTGCGGGCGGACGCCGTGCAGCGCGTGCTCGCCGACCGCGGGCGCGGGGTCGGACCCGGCAGGGTGCCGTTCGTCCGGTCGACGGTGGTCGACGGCGTCGAGCACGTCGAGCTGCAGCTGCTGCCGCGCCGGCCGCGCACGGGGTCAGCCTGACCGGCGGGGGGACCAGCGCGACGAGATCGAGCCCGGCCGATCCGGTTGGGGCTCAGGCGACGGCGGGCAGCGCGGTCATCAGGTCGCGCAGCTTGCGCAGGGCGTAGAACGAGCGGGACTTCACGGTGCCGGGGGGCAGGCCGAGCTCGTCGGCGACCTGGGCGACGGACTGGTCGCGCAGGTACAGGCCGATCAGCACGTCGCGGTCGCCCTC
>NZ_BAAHBM010000077.1:12527-15073 GCF_054776675.1 Angustibacter aerolatus | reverse complement strand
CGCGGCGGCTTCGACCCGGCCGACCTGCTGCCGGACGCCGAGCGCGTCGCCGAGGCGCCTCGGCTGCACCTGCGCGGGCTGATGGCGGTGGCACCGCGCGACGAGCCGGCCGCCCCGGCGTTCGCCCGGCTGGCCGACCTGGCGGCCGCGCTGCGCCGCGACCACCCGGGCGCCACCTGGCTGTCGGCCGGCATGAGCGGCGACCTCGAGGAGGCCGTCGCCGCCGGTGCGACACACCTGCGTGTCGGCACCGCGGTCCTCGGATCACGCCCGCCCCTCGGGTAACGTCCGTCACCCGGGACGGTCCGCGCCGACGACTCGCCCGACCGCACGACACGACGCGACACCAGGGAGTCACAGTGGCCGGAGCGCTGCGGAAGACGATGGTCTACCTCGGCCTCGCCGAGGAGGACGACCGCTACGACGAGTCGTCCTACGACGCCTACGACGAGTACGACCAGCCCGAGCACGACCGGCGCGAGCACCACGGTGCGACCAGCGTCGACGCGCGCGACGAGCGTCGTGACCACGCCCGCAACGAGGGAGCCCAGGTGACGCAGCTGCCGCACCGCACCGTCACCCGGCTGCACCAGCCCGACGACGGCGAGCTGCGCCGCATCACCACGATCCACCCGCGCACCTACAACGAGGCCAAGACGATCGGCGAGGCGTTCCGCCAGGGCGTGCCGGTCATCATGAACCTCTCCGACATGGACGACGCCGACGCCAAGCGCCTCGTCGACTTCGCCGCCGGCCTCGTGTTCGGCCTGCACGGCGCGATCGAGCGGGTCACCAGCAAGGTCTTCCTGCTGTCGCCGGCGCACGTGGAGGTGCTCACCGAGGACAAGCAGCCGGTGGCGCCGAGCGGCCTGTTCAACCAGAGCTGAGTCGTGGAGGTCGTCCGGGCGATCCTGTCGTGGATCGTCCTGATCTTCTTCCTGCTGCTGATCGGGCGCCTGGTGCTCGACTGGGTGCAGATGCTGGCCCGCGAGTGGCGCCCGCGCGGCCCGCTGCTCGTGGTGGCCGAGGTCGTGTACTCGGTCACCGACCCGCCGCTGCGCGCCATCCGCAAGGTGGTCCCGCCGCTGCGGATCGGCCAGATCCAGCTCGACCTCGCGTTCTTCATCCTGTTCCTCGTCGTCGTGCTGCTGCGCCAGGTGCTGGCGTAGGGCAGGCTGACGCCCCGAGGCGTCGGCTCGACGTCCGACCCTTCCGACCGACCGTTCGACCTGCCCCGCACGGGGCCGGACGTGCCGCCCCACCTGCGCGTTCGCTACCGTGTCCGGCGACCCCGAGCTCAGAGGTGACCAGATGCCGTTGAACCCCGAAGAAGTCGTCAACAAGCGGTTCAGCCCGACGAAGTTCCGTCAGGGCTACGACGAGGAAGAGGTCGACGAGTTCCTCGACGAGGTCGTGGCCGAGCTGCGTCGCCTCAACAGCGAGAACGAGGAGCTGCGCAGCAAGCTCAGCGCCTGCGAGGGCCGCGTGGCCGAGCTCAGCCGCGGCGGGTCCGCGCAGCTGACGAAGGCGCAGCCGGTGGCCGCGCCCGAGCCCGCTCCGGCGCCCGAGCCCACCCCGCCGCCCGCTCCGGCCCCCGCGCCCGCTCCGGCCCCCGCGCCGGCCCCGGTCGCCCCGGCGGCCAGCAGCGGCGTCGAGAGCGCCGCGGGCATGCTGGCGCTGGCGCAGAAGCTGCACGACGAGCACGTCGAGGCCGGCAAGGCCGAGCGCAACAAGATCGTCGGCGAGGCGCAGGAGCACGCGGCGCGCCTGGTCCGCGAGGCCGAGGCCAAGCAGCGGCAGACGCTGGGCGACCTCGAGCAGCAGCGCAGCCAGCTGGAGCGCGTCGTCGAGCAGCTGCGCAACTTCGAGCGCGAGTACCGCAGCCGGCTCAAGGCCTACCTCGAGACCCAGCTGCGCGAGCTCGACAGCGAGGCGACCGTCGAGTCGCCGCGCGAGGGCGGGTCGTCCGCCGGCGGACAGGGGTCGTCCGCCGGTGCGCGCCAGCTGCCCGAGCGCTCGGGCTACGGCCAGGGCGACGGCGAGCAGGGTCGCGGCAGCGTCTCCGAGACGCCGCGCTTCCCGTTCGGCAGCTAGCCCGCAGCACCCCGCACGTCGCACGTCCCGCAGGGCCATCGGCTGGTGCCGGTGGCCCTGCGGCGCGTCGGGATCGACCGCGGCCCCCGCCCGCCCTATCCTTCGGCCACCGTGCCCGGGACCGACGGGGACGCCGACCGCACCGTCGCGGTGCACCTGGAGGCCCCATGGCGACGCCCGGGAGCGGGGCGAGGCCGCGCACGGCCGCCCCCGTCGTGAGCGCGGCGAGCGCCGGCAGCGGGGCCCGCACGACGAAGGCCGCCACGAAGGCCACGTCCACGAAGGGGGCCACGAAGCAGACGACCACCTCGAAGGCCACGGCCACGAAGCAGGCGACCGCCTCGAAGGCCACGGCTGCGAAGGCTGGTCCCGAGACGTCGAGCGCCACCAGGAAGGCGACCGCGTCGAAGCAGGCCCCGGCGAAGAAGGCGACCGCCACCAAGAAGGCGACC